>NZ_JBVJNN010000006.1:137795-172824 GCF_055583685.1 Streptomyces sp. NPDC104581 | reverse complement strand
TGAGGGATGGGCCTAGAAACTCCCCCCCGTCCCCCCCGGCCTGTTGGCCCCCCTCGGTCCCCCCGTTCCGCCAGAAGGAAAAAAGAGGGGACCCCCGCCGTGGGCGCCCCCCCCTCAACTCACTCATCCGGACCGGGGTCCGGCGCCGGGCGTCAGGCGTTGACCGGCTCGGGCGACGGCGCGTCGGAGCGCGGCGTGCCGCCGCCACCCGTCCCGCCGTCCCCGCCGTCCGGCTTCGCCGCCCGCTTCGCCGCCTTCTTCGTGGCGCGGCGCTCCTTGCGGAGCTCGACCATCGAGTACAGCGTCGGCACCAGCAGCAGCGTCAGCAGCGTCGACGTCAGCAGACCGCCGATCACCACCACGGCCAGCGGCTGTCCGATGAAGCCTCCCTCGCCGGTGATCCCCATCGCCATCGGAAGCAGCGCGAAGATCGTGGCCAGCGCGGTCATCAGGATCGGCCGCAGCCGGTGCCTGCCGCCTTCGACGACCGCCTCGACCACACCGAGCCCCTGCGACCTGTACTGGTTGATCAGGTCGATCAGCACGATCGCGTTGGTCACCACGATGCCGATCAGCATCAGCATGCCGATCATCGCCGGCACGCCCAGCGGCGTACCCGTGACGAGCAGCAGACCGATCGCACCGGTCGCCGCGAACGGGATGGAGACCAGCAGGATCATCGGCTGGACCAGCGACTTGAACGTGCCGACCAGCAGCATGAAGACGATCGCGACGGCCGCCAGCATGGCGAGCCCCAGCTGGAGGAAGGCCTCGTCCTGGTCCTCGGACACACCGCCGATGGAGGCGGTCGCCCCCTCCGGCAGGTCGAGCGCGCCGATCTTCGACTGGAGCGTGGTGCCGACGGCGCCGGTGTTGTCGCCCACCGGCCTGGCCGAGATCGTCGCGGCCCTGGAGCCGTCGATCCGGGTCATGGACAGCGGACCGGGCGCCAGCTTCACCTCGGCGATCTGACCGAGCTTCACACCGCCCAGCGGCAGCGCCTTCAGCTCGGCGATCGTCTTGGCCGGCTTGGCGGAGGTGACGTACACGTCGCGCTCGGTGTCACCGAGGATCGCCTTGCCCGACGGGGTGCCGCGTACGGCCTGGGCGACGGCCATGCCGAGCGTGGCGTCGTTGAGACCGGCGTCGGCTGCCTTCTCGTTGGCCTTGACCGAGATGCGCGGGATGCTCTGCGCCAGGTCGCTCTGCACGTCGGTGACGTCGTCGATACCGGCGACCTCGTCCCGTACCTGCGCGGCGGCCTTCGCCAGGGTCTCGGCGTCGGACGCCTTGACGACGACGCTCAGGTCCTGGCTGCCGAAGCCGTCGCCGGCCGCGATGGTCGTCTCACCGATGCCGTCGAGTCCGTCGAGGGCCTTGTCGATGGCGTCGCTGGTCTTCTCGTACGTCCCCGAGTCCTTCAGGGTCACCTGGTAGGACGCCTGGTTGGCACCCGTGCCGCCGCCGAACGCCGCCATGAAGCCGGAGGAGCCGACAGTGACCTGGTAGTCCTTGATCTCGTCGAAGCCCGCGAGGGTCTTCTCGACCTTCCTCGCCGCCTCGTCGGCCGCTTCCAGGCTGGTGCCCGGCGCCAGCTCCTGCTTGACGGTGAGGACTTCCTGATCGCCCTGGTCGAAGAAGTTGGTCTTGAGCAGCGGGGCCATGGCGAACGTGCCGAGCAGGACGACGAACGCCAGGACGACGCTGGTGATCCGGCGCCGGGTCGCGAAGCGCAGCACCTTGACGTACAGGCGCTGCATCCGGCTGTTGGACTCCTTCTCCTCCGCGATCCGCCGTGCCTCGTCCGCCTCCAGCCCGCGTACGGCCTTCGGCGCGCGCAGGAACCAGTACGAGAGGACGGGGACGACGGTGAGCGAGACGAGCAGCGAGGCCAGCAGGGCGGCGGTGATCGTCAGCGAGAACGAGCCGAACAGCTCGCCCACCATGCCGCCCACGAGGCCGATCGGCAGGAACACCGCGACCGTGGTGAGCGTGGAGGCGGTGACCGCGCCCGCGACCTCCTTGACCGCGGAGGTGATCGCGAACTCGCGCTCCTCGCCGTAGCCGAGGTGCCGCTTGATGTTCTCCAGGACCACGATCGAGTCGTCGACGACGCGTCCGATCGCGATGGTGAGCGCGCCGAGCGTGAGCATGTTGAGCGACAGGTCGCGGGTCCACAGCACGATCAGGGCGAGGACGACGGAGAGCGGGATGGAGACCGCCGTGACCAGGGTGGAGCGGACCGAGGCCAGGAACACCAGGATGACCAGGACCGCGAAGAGCAGACCGAGGGCGCCCTCGGTCGTCAGGCCGGAGATCGACTTGGAGACGGCGGGGCCCTGGTCGCTGACCACGGTCAGTTCGGCGCCGTCGCCGAGGTCCTGGCGGAGGTCCGGCAGCTTCTCCTTGACGGCGTCGGAGATGGCGACGGCGCTGCCGTCGTTGTCCATCGTGGCCATGACGGCGAGGCTGGGCTCACCGTTGGTACGCGTCAGGGACGTCGCCGCGGACGGCTCCTGCTCGACGGTGGCGATGTCACCCAGGCGTACGGGGCCACCGCCCTGTCCGCCGCCCTGCTCGGGCGCGCCCGCCTGCGGGCCGCCGATCCGCAGGTCCTCGATCTGCTTCAGGTCGGTGAAGCCGCCGCCGACCTGCACGGTGCGGCTCTTGCCGTCCTCGGAGAACGATCCCGCCGGGACGGTCGCGCCGCCGGCCTTCAGCGCCTCGGAGAGGGCCATGGTGTTGAGGCCCGCGGCCGCGAGCTTCTTCTCGTCGGGGGTGACGGAGACCTGGAGGTCCCTGACTCCGTCGATGGAGACCTGGCCGACGCCGTCGATGTCCTCCAGGGCGGGCACGACGGTGCGCTCCAGCCGGTCGGCGAGCGCCTGCTGGTCCTCGCCGGAGGAGGCGGCGAGGACGACGGTCGGGATGTCGTCCGTCGAGCCGGCCACGACCTGCGGGTCGACGTCCTCGGGGAGCTGGGCGCGGGCGCGGTTGACGGCCTGCTGGATGTCGGCGACCAGCTGCTTCGTGTCACTTCCGCCGAAGTCGAAACTGGCCATGATCACGGCGTTGCCCTCGCTCGCCGTGGAGGTGACGCCCGTGATGCCGTCGACGGCCTCGATGGAGGCTTCGATCGGCTCGACGACCTGCTTCTCGACCACGTCGGGCGAAGCGCCCTGGTAGGGGGCGAGAACCGAGACCATCGGAAGTTCGATGGAGGGCAGCAGCTGCTGCTTGAGCTGGGGTATCGCGATCGCTCCGAAGAAGATCGCGATGATCGATATCAGCCCTATCAGGGCCCGTTGCGCGAGGCTGAATCTGGACAGCCAGGACATGGGGTCTCTCTTCTGTGGTGTACGCGTTCAGCAGGGCGCAGGGCCCTTATCTACGATCTGCCATCCGATCCGGCCGATCGGGCGACCGCAGGTCGATTTCCTTACCCCCCGCATACCGCGCCTGTAGTACGCGGCGGTGGGCGTCTACTCCACCCTTGGACGTACCAGGCCCGATTCGTAGGCGATTACCACCAATTGGGCCCTGTCCCGGGCGCCCAGTTTCGCCATGGCACGGTTCACATGGGTCTTGACGGTGAGCGGGCTGACCGCCAGACGCTCCGCGATCTCGTCGTTGGAGTGGCCGCCCGCGACGAGGACGAGCACCTCGCGCTCGCGCCCGGTCAGCGCGTCGAGCCGCTGGGAGTACGCGGCCGCGTCCGGCCGCTCGGCCGCGCTGTCGCCCTGGGCGAGGAAGGTGGCGATGAGCCCCTTGGTCGCGGCGGGCGACAGCAGGGCCTCACCGGCGGCGGCGATCCGGATGGCGTTGAGGAGTTCCTCGGGCTCGGCTCCCTTGCCGAGGAACCCGGAGGCGCCGGCGCGCAGCGACTGCACCACGTACTCGTCGACCTCGAAGGTCGTCAGCATGACCACCCTGACCCCGTCCAGTTCGGGATCGGCGCTGATCAAGCGGGTGGCGGCGAGACCGTCCGTACCGGGCATACGGATGTCCATCAGGACGACATCGGCCTTCGCGGAGCGGGCCAGTGCCACGGCCTCGGCCCCGTCGGCGGCCTCCCCCACGACCTCCATGTCGGGCTCCGAGTCCACCAGCACGCGGAAAGCGCTGCGCAGCAGCGTCTGGTCGTCGGCCAGCAGCACCCTGATCGTCATGTGTCCTCCCCCGTGCGGCCCGTACGCGCCGTACGGACCTTGACGGGCAGTATCGCCTGGGTGCGGAAGCCGCCCCCGTAGCGGGGCCCCGCGGTGAGGGTGCCGCCGAGGGCCGTCACCCGCTCACGCATCCCGAGGAGTCCGTGGCCGCTGCCGTCCGCGGGCTCGCCGGTGCCCGTGCCGTTGTCCAGGACGGTGACCTCGACGGTGGGGCCGACCCGTACGACGCTCACCTCGGCCCTGGCGCCGGGGCCGGCGTGCTTGCGCACATTGGTCAGCGCCTCCTGGATGATCCGGTACGCCGCGAGGTCGACGGCGGCGGGCAGCCGGGTGTCCGGGTCGCCGCGCGCCACATCGACGGGCAGGCCCGCGTGGCGGAAGGTGCCGACGAGTTCGTCGAGGAGCGCGAGGCCGGGGGCCGGTTCGGTGGGCGCGGCCGGGTCGCCGGACTGGCGGAGCAGGCCGACCGTGGCGCGCAGCTCGTTGAGCGCGGAACGGCTGGCCTCGCGTACGTGCGCCAGCGCCTCCTTCGCCTGGTCGGGGCGCTTGTCCATGACGTGCGAGGCGACCCCCGCCTGGACGTTGACCAGCGCGATGTGGTGCGCGACGACGTCGTGCAGGTCGCGGGCGATCCGCAGCCGCTCCTCGGCCACCCGGCGGCGCGCCTCCTCCTCGCGGGTGCGTTCCGCGCGTTCGGCGCGCTCGCGTATGGCGTCGACGAAGGCGCGGCGGCTGCGCACGGCGTCGCCGGCGGCGCCGGCCATACCGGTCCAGGCGAAGATCCCCAGGTTCTCCTGCGCGTACCAGGGGGTGGGTCCGGAGAGCATCGCGGCGAGCGTCAGCGTGGCCATGGTGACCAGGCCGACCCGCCAGGTGGTGGGGCGGTCGGTGCGGGAGGCGACGGTGTAGAGGGCGATGACACAGCTCATCGCGACCGGCGACACCGCGTCGTTCATCAGCAGTTCGGCGACGCTCACGGCCCCGGTGA
This sequence comes from Streptomyces sp. NPDC104581, assembly GCF_055583685.1. NCBI lineage: Bacteria > Bacillati > Actinomycetota > Actinomycetes > Kitasatosporales > Streptomycetaceae > Streptomyces > Streptomyces sp. NPDC104581. The sequence goes on along the minus strand of NZ_JBVJNN010000006.1, from coordinate 167,667 downwards.
AGACGAGCACCGGGAAGGGGTCGCGGCGCCGGAAGACGAGCGCGCCCGCGCCGAGGACCATCAGGACCACGCTGCGCAGGCCCGGGGCCTCCTGGGCCAGCGCGGGCAGCGCGTCGTGGCGTGAGCGCGGTTCGGCGAACGCGCCCGCCACCATGCAGACCAGCACGGCCGCGGCCAGCCCGGCGTCGAACGCGAGCGGGTGGGCCCGCAGCCGGCTTCTGACGCGGTCGAAGCCGGATCCGAGTGAGGTCACAGCCGACAACGGTACGCCGGTGGGCGGTTCCTCCGGCACAGCGCGATGCCCCGTGCGCGGGACACGGGGCATCGGGAGTGCGGAGTGCGGGACGACCCGAAGGTCAGGGAGAGGGGATCAGCCCGTCGTCGCTGAGCAGTGCGCGCACCTCTTCGAGCGTGGCGCCCGGTGCGGGCAGGATCAGCGCCGACGGCTCCAGGGAGTCGTCGGGCACCGGCTCGCCCAGTTCGCGCACCTTGTCGAGAAGGGCGTGGAAGGTCCGGCGGAAGCCGTCCCCGTCGTCCGCGTTGATCTCGGCGAGGAGTTCGTCGTCGAGCTTGTCCAGTTCGGCCAGGTGGCTGTCCGCGAGCTTCACCTGGCCCTCTCCCATGATCCGTACGATCATGACGCGCCCTTAGCTCTTGTCGAATTTGTTCGGAGTCCCCGAGGACTGCGCGTCGTCCTGACGGTCGGCGGCACCACCCTCGATGGCCTGCTGCGACGACGATCCGCCGGCCAGCTCGGCCTTCATCCGCTGAAGCTCCAGCTCTACATCCGTACCACCGGAGATCCGGTCCAGCTCGGCGGCGATGTCGTCCTTGGCCAGCCCCGAGTGGTCGTCCAGGGCGCCGGACGCGAGCAGCTCGTCGATCGCGCCGGCCCGCGCCTGGAGCTGCGCGGTCTTGTCCTCGGCACGCTGGATGGCCATGCCGACGTCGCCCATCTCCTCGGAGATGCCCGAGAAGGCCTCCCCGATCCGGGTCTGCGCCTGCGCGGCCGTGTAGGTGGCCTTGATGGTCTCCTTCTTCGTACGGAAGGCGTCGACCTTGGCCTGAAGACGCTGGGCCGCGAGAGTGAGCTTCTCCTCCTCGCCCTGCAACGTGGTGTGCTGCGTCTCCAGATCGCTGACCTGCTGCTGGAGCGCGGCACGGCGGGACAGCGCCTCACGCGCCAGATCCTCGCGGCCGAGCGCCAGTGCCTTGCGGCCCTGGTCCTCCAGCTTGGTGGACTGGCCCTGGAGCTGGTTCAGCTGCAGTTCCAGCCGCTTGCGCGACGTGGCCACGTCGGCGACACCGCGCCGTACCTTCTGAAGCAGCTCCAGCTGCTTCTGGTACGAGTAGTCGAGCGTCTCGCGCGGATCCTCGGCCCTGTCCAGGGCCTTGTTGGCCTTCGCGCGGAAGATCATCCCCATACGTTTCATCACACCGCTCATGGGCTTCGCGCGCCCCCTTCTGACGGACTCCGGATCCAGCACTCCTACAGAACCCACAGTACGGGCCCTGCCTCTATTACCGCACTGTTCGGGCACGGATGGGCTCATCCCCAAGGACGACTGACCGCCGCGCCGGTCCGGCGCAGGGAGTAGGTGATCTTCGGGGACAGTGGGGGCTAAGTCCCCTCTGTACCGGTAAGGACGTCGTCCGTTGCCGGATCGTTCCCCTCGGGGGTGGGGCGCCGGAGGGGAACCCCGTACCCTTGGGCTTTGTGTTCCGTAGCCGCTCCAAGGACGAGAAGGCCCCCACCGGCAAGGTGACGGCGGACCTCTCCACGCAGACCCGTGACCCGCAGGCCCCGAAGGGCCGCCCGACCCCCAAGCGCAGTGAGGCCCAGACGCAGCGCCGCCGTGCCTCGACGACGCCGGTGGACCGCAAGTCGGCGATGAAGAAGCAGCGCGAGGCGCGCCGTATCGATCTCGCGAAGCAGCGCCAGGCGCTGGCGAGCGGCGACGAGCGCTATCTGCCGGCCCGTGACAAGGGGCCGGTGCGCCGTTTCGTCCGCGACTACGTGGACGCGCGCTTCTGCATGGCCGAGTTCTTCCTGCCGCTCGCCGTCGTCATCCTCGTACTGAGCATGATCCGCGTCGGCCAGCTCCAGAACATCGCGCTGCTGCTCTGGCTGGGCGTCATCATCCTGATCGTCGTCGACTCCGTCGGCATCGCGATCCGGCTGAAGAAGCAGCTCGCCGTCCGCTTCCCGAACGAGCCCAAGCGCGGCGCCGTCGCCTACGCCCTGATGCGTACGCTCCAGATGCGCCGGCTCCGCCTGCCCAAGCCGCAGGTCAAGCGCGGGGACCGGCCCTGAGCACTGGGGCATCGGGCTTCACGGGGGGCTCGGCCCAATGGCTGGCCGGACTGGCGGGGCTGCGGAACGTCGTCCGTCAGGAGCTGGTCTCCCGTCAGCTCGACGAACAGCTGACCTCCCGCTATCCGGTGGGACAGCGGCTGCGGGTCCTGGACGTCGGCATGGGCCAGGGCACCCAGGCCCTGCGCCTGGCGCGCGCCGGGCACACGGTGACCGGGCTGGAGTCCGATCCCGCGATGATGGCCGCGGCCCGCGAATCGCTGGAGGGCGAGCCCGCCGGCATCCGTGAGCGGGTCCGGCTGGTCGAGGGCGACGGGCTCCAGACGGGTGTGCACTTCCTGCCGGGCAGTTTCGACGTGGTGCTCTGCCACGGCGTGCTGATGTACGTCGAGGAGCCGGACGCCATGCTCGCGGGTCTGGCCAGGATGCTGGCGCCCGGCGGGCTGCTCTCGCTGCTCGTGCGGAACGCGGACGCGCTCGCCCTGCGGCCGGGCGTCGCCGGGGACTGGGCGGGGGCGCTGGACGCCTTCGACTCCCCCTCGTACACGAACAGGATCGGTCTGCCGGTCCGCGCGGACCGGCTGGCGGCGCTGACGGCGACGCTGGCCGGGATCGCCGCGCCGCTGCACGCCTGGTACGGGGTGCGCGTCTTCTCCGACCACATATCCGACGACTCGGAACTGCCCCCGCCCGCGGAACTGGAGCGACTGCTGGCCGCGGAGGACCGGGCGGCCCGCACCGAGCCGTACCGGAGGGTCGCGGCGCTGCTGCACCTGTGCGGTGTGCGCGGGTGACGGCCGGCTGAACCGGAGGCCCGGTCGACCCACCTTGCGGTCCGTCCGGAGGAGACCGGACCCGACCGGACCGGCCGCGGTCGCCCGCGGCCGGGCACGGAGCCGCCGTCAGGTCTCGTCGGGCTCGGGCTCCGGGTCGGCCCGAAGACTCATCGGCCCGTAGATCTTGGTGCCGTCGTCGAAGAGGAACACCTGCTCGGCGCCGCCCTCCAGCAGGTCCTTCCACGTCTCGCCGATCCAGGACTCGGCGTCGCCCTGTGTGGTGAACTCCTCCGGTTCCACGGCCGGCTGGACTTCCGTCCCGTCGGCCTTCTCGAACCGCCACGTCCACGCCATGTCCGCCTCCAGGGGCCCGCCGAAATGATCTGTCTGCTGCCCGCAGCGTAGCCGGGCGCGCACCCAGCGCGGTGACACGGGAGGATCGACCGTGTGGAACTGACTCTGCTCGGCACCGGCGCCCCCGGCGGGCTCCCCCGCCCCCACTGCCCCTGCGCCGCCTGCGCCACCGCCCGCGGCACCCGCGCGCGGGCGGCGACCGCGCTGCTCGTGGACGGTGCGGTGCTGCTCGACCTCACCCCCGGTGCGGCCCTCGCCGCCGCCCGCGCCGGGCACTCACTGGCCGGTGTACGGCAGGTGCTGCTCACACATCCGCACGACGGACCGCCCGTCGAGCTGCCGGCGGGGCTGCCGACGGCCGGCCGGGTCGCCGACGGGCGGGTGCTGACGCTGATCAGCGGGCACCGGGTACGGGCCGTGCCGATGGACTCACCCGGCACGGGTTACGAGGTGACGGCACCCGGCGGCGAACGGCTGCTGTATCTGCCGCCGGGCGGCGCCCCCGCGGGACTCCCCACCGGGAACGGCGACGGCGACGCCGCGGGAGACGGGAAGGGGACGGGCCGCTCCGGCGCGCGCTCCGCGCGGGACGCCGCGCCCGCGCCCTACGACATGCTCCTGGCCGATGTGACCGGCCGGCCCGACGCGCTGGCCCGGCTGCGCGCCGCCGGATCGGTCGGCCCCGGCACCGATGTCGTCGCCGTCCACATCGGCCACGACGTGCCGCCCGGCGAGGAGTTGGACCGGCGGCTGGCGGCGGCGGGCGCGCGCGCCGTGCCGGACGGGACGACGCTGACGGTCGGCGAGTACCACGCCGTACCCGGGCCGCCGCGCCGCACCCTGGTGACCGGCGGCGCGCGCTCCGGGAAGTCCTACGAGGCCGAGCGGCGGCTGGCCGCGTTCCCCGGCGTGCTGTACGTGGCGACGGGCGGCGCGCGGGACGGCGACCCGGAGTGGCGGGCGAGGGTCTCCGCGCACCGGGACCGCCGGCCGGGCTCCTGGCGCACCGCCGAGACCTGCGACCTGACACCGCTGCTCGCCGGCGAGGGCCCGCCCCTGCTCGTCGACTGCCTGTCGCTGTGGCTGACGGACGCCATGGACCGGGTCGGCGCCTGGGACGACGCGGTGTGGGCGGCGGGCGGCGAGGAGGCGCTCCGGGAGCGGACGGGCGAGCTGGTCGGCGCGGTGCGCGGGACGCGCCGGACGGTCGTCCTGGTGACCAACGAGGTCGGTTCGGGCGTGGTGCCCGCGACGGCCTCCGGGCGGCGCTTCCGGGACGAGTTGGGGCGGCTGAACGCGGCCGTGGCCGCCGAGTGCGAACACCTCCTGCTGGTCGTCGCCGGACAGGCGCTCACACTGCGCGGCTGACGGCGGGCGGGCCGTTACGAGCGGCGGCGCTGCCGGTACTGTTCGGCGAATGAGCTCGCTGAATCTCGACGACTTCTCCGATCTGATCGAGCGCCCCGACGGCGGTCTGCGGCGTGACGCCGAGGAACGCCGCGAGCGGCTGACCGTCCCGCCCGGCGCGCTGGGCCGGCTCGACGAACTGGCCGAGTGGCTGTCGGCCGCCCAGGCGACCGTGCCCGTCAAGGCCATCGAGCGCCCGCGTGTGGTGCTCTTCGCCGGTGACCACGGTGTCGCCGCGCTGAACGTCTCGGCACGCCCGGCCGGGAGCGCGCATCTGCTGGTGCGGGCGGTACTGGAGGGCGAGAGCCCCGTGGCCGTGCTGGCGCGCCGCGCCGAGGTGCCGGTACGGATCGTGGACGCCGGTCTCGACTGCGATCCGGAGCTGCTTCCCGCGGAGGTCGTACGCCACCGGGTCCGGCGCGGCAGCGGGCGTATCGACGTCGAGGACGCGCTGACGATCGAGGAGGCCGAGCAGGCCGTACGGCTCGGCATGGCGATCGCCGACGAGGAGGCCGACTCCGGCACGGACCTCGTCGTGCTCGGCGATCTGAGCGTCGGCGGGACGACGGCGGCGGCCGCGCTGATCGCGGCGCTGTGCGGAACGGACGCCTCCGTGGTGACGGGGCGCGGCGGCGCGGGGATCGACGACCTCGCGTGGATGCGCAAGTGCGCGGCGATCAGGGACGCCCTGCGCAGGGCGCGCCCGGTGCTGGGCGACCAGCTGGAGCTGCTGGCGACGGTGGGCGGCGCGGATCTGGCGGCGACGACCGGATTCCTGCTCCAGAGCGCGGTGCGGCGGATGCCGGTGATCCTGGACGGTGTCGTCTCGGCGGCGTGCGCGCTGGTCGGCCAGCGGGCGGCGTTCCGTGCGCCGGACTGGTGGCTCGCGGGCCAGGTGAGCGGGGAACCGGCGCAGGGCAAGGCGCTGGACCGGATGGCGATCGATCCGCTGCTCGACCACGGGGTGATCGTGGGCGAGGGTACGGGGGCACTGCTGGCCCTGCCGATGGTGCGCGCCGCGGCGGCGCTGGCGGCGGAACTGCCGGAGCGACCGGAACCTGTCGAGGCGTCGGCGGTGGCCGGGACGGAGAGCACCGGCATCGAGGACGTCACCTAGGAGGTCCTGCCGGTCAGGCCCGATCAGGGTCCGCGCGCGACGGACGACAACGCGGCGCCCGTGCGTACCGGGGCACGCGACCACGGCACGGCACCCCCACGGAGGTGTCCGGTGCGGTGTGTCGCAAGGGGGAGGATCGGCATCGCACTGGGACTGACTGGCCCTGCCAGGGGCACGTCTCGAAACCGGCGCCCGGCACGCACGCCGCGTTGTCGTAGGTCACCGAGTACGCGCGGCACGAGGGCGATGCCCCGCCTCGGGAGCGCACGCACCGGACGCAGTGAGCCCCGCCCCTGCGGGCGGACGGCACCACGTGCGGCGCACGCCCCGGCACGACCGGCACGACACCCTCTCGGGCCGCGGCGCGAAATACCGCCGGCACGGCGGCGTTCATCGCGCCGGGGAGCCGACGGCCCCGCGGGAGGGGACGGCGCGGCCCCCGGTGGCGACCGGGCCCGGCCTCGGAGCCGTAGATCCTCGGAGTCCTCCGCCGCGACGGCGGCCTGCGTGCCGCGTCCGGCGGTGATTTCGCCGGCGTGGCGGTGCACGACCGGGGGCGTGGCTCAGCGTGGCGGGGCGGGTGTCGTGGTCCGCGTGGGCTCGTCGTCCGGGGCGCCGCCGATCCAGTCCTGGACGCGGCGGCGCGGACCGGACCAGCGGCGGTCGCGGTGGTACGCGCGCAGCGTCATCCGGGCGCGTGCCCGGGAGCGGTGCCGGTAGAACCGGCGGGCCCACGGCGACCCCGGCCGCGCCAGCCGCAGCGCGGCGACGATCGCCACCGGGAGCACCAGCGTGCCCACGAGCCCCATCCAGAGCTTCCCCTTGGACAGCGCGATCAGTACGAAGACGAAGCCGGCCCCGAGACTCAGCAGCAGCGTGGTCCGGTCCTGCCGCTCCTCGGGTGAGAGCGAGTCGACGCCGAGCGGCGAGAAGCCGCTCAGTACGAGGAGCGCGAGCGCGGCGGCGAGGATCACGACCTCCACGCTCCGCCGGCCCTGCTCGGTCCAGTAGACGTCGTCGAGGTGCAGGATCAGCGCGAACTCGTCGAGGACCAGACCGGCGCCCATGCCGAAGATCACCGCGCACACCGCCGCCCCGACGCCGTGTCGGTCGCTGCCGACCGCGCCGAAGCCGCCGATCACCATGAGCACCACGCCGGGCACCACGTGGTGGATGTGCATGCCACCGGGCCGGACGTTGCGGAACGGCCCCTTCCCCGCCCGGATGAGGCGCGTGATCATCCGTGTGATCAGGAAGGTCAGTACGAAGGAGAACAGCGCGAGCAGCATGGGCACCTTGCCCGGCTCGACGAAGTTCTGGTGGAACCAGGAACCCATGCGTCCGCCTTCACTCCGGCCCGTTGTGCACGGCTTTGACCTACTGTGCTCACCTATGGGCAACCTACCGTCCCGACACCCGTCCGCCCGCCCATCTCGTCCCGGCTACTCTTCGCGCGATGAGTGCCCCCCGTTCCACGCACGCGGTGGCCGACGGCATCCGGTTCGCCTTCGGCACGCTCACCGCGCTCCCGGTCCGGGTCACCCGGTGGGACCGTGACGCCGCCCGCGCCGGAATGTCGGCGGCACCGCTCGCCGGTCTCGTCGTCGGCCTCTGCGCCGCCGCGGCGGGTGGTCTGCTGCTCCTGGCGGGCGCGGGCGCGCCGCTCGCCGCCGTGGCCACCACCGCCGTACCCGCCGCGCTGACGCGGGGGCTGCATCTGGACGGTCTGGCCGACACCGCCGACGGCCTCGGCAGCGCGAAACCGGCCGAGGACGCGCTGCGGATCATGAAGCGGTCGGACATCGGCCCGTTCGGCGTGATCACCCTGCTGCTCGTCCTGCTGGCGCAGGTGGCCGCGCTGACGGAGCTGTACGGCGAGGGGTGGGCGTACGGCGCCGTCGCCGGCGCCCTCGCGGCGGTCACCGCGCGGCTCGCCCTCACCGTGGCCGCGCGCCACGGCGTGCCGCCCGCGCGGCCCGGCGGTCTGGGCGCCGCCGTCGCGGGCTCGGTGCCCGCGCGGACGGCGGTGGTCGCGGTGCTGCTGGTGACGGCGGTCGCCGCGGCGGTGTGCGGCGCCCTGTTCGGCTGGTACGGCGCCCTGCACCACACCCTGGCCCTGGCAGCCGGCCTGACGGCCGCTCAGTGGCTTCTCGCGCACTGCGTACGGCGCTTCGGCGGTGTCACGGGCGACGTCTTCGGCGCTCTCGCCGAGACGGCGGCCACCGCCGCCCTGGTCGTCCTGACCCTGGGCTGAGGGGCGCTCGGTCGACGAACGGCCGCCCGGGCCCGCGCGGTTGACGGGCGACGGGCTGACGGGCACTCGGCTGACGGTCCTTCAACCGGCCTCCTCAGCAGGCCCGGCGCCAGACTCCCAGGTCGTACTCCTTCAGCATCGCGCTCAGCTTCAGCCGCCTCGCCTCGGGACAGAACTCCCGCGTCGGCAGCTCGTACTCCACATGGAAGACCGCCTTGCCCGCCTCGATGAACGGCGTCAGCTCGGCGCACTCGTCGTACTGCGCGCACTGTTCGTTGACGGCGAAGTCGAAGTCCCCGACCAGTTCCGGGATCTGGGGGAGGTCGTTCTTGAGGCCGACGGACAGCCCGCGTTCATGGGCGAGACGGGCGACGAGCCGGTTGTAGCGGAGCTGGTCGGCGGCGGTGAGGGGGAACCCCGTGGGGTTGCGGTAGCCGTCCATGTTGTCGGGCTCCACCGCGTCGAAGCCCTTCTTCCTGCACATGTCGATCCGTTCGGCCATCAGCGGGCCGAGGACATCCGTACGGCGGATGTCCAGCCAGCGCTCGCCCTCCCAGCCGTTCCCCTTGCCCAGCAGGGACTTGGGGAACTCCGCGGCGTCCGGCCGGAAGTCCTCCCAGGCGCCGGTCGAGAGGTAGCAGATGACCTTGCGGCCCCGGCGGTGGAGATCGGCGACCGCCGAGGCGGGATGGTCGAAGCCGTCGATGTCGTAGACAGGGACGTCCACGGTGGGGTCCAGCGCGCCGCTGAGCTGCCACTGCCAGTCCAGCCCCGGCCGGGGCAGCCAGCGCTCTCCCGTGCTCCCGCCGGGGCGGTCCGCCGGGCCCGGGGCCGCGTCGGGCCGGGTGTCGCCCGCGCAACCGCCCACGAGCAGCAGCGACGCGAGGAGCAGGGCAAGGGGAAGCGGGGTTCTCACGGCGGTCGCTGGTCCTTCGCGCTCGGTTCATGATCGTCGGGCCTGGGCCCGGTCCAGCAGATCACACACGGACCGCGCGGGAAGCGCGTACGGTTCGGGCCGAGCGCGACCGCCGCCGTGAGGGAGGGGGTCCACCGCGCGTAGGCTCGTTCCAGATGTTCCGCAGGCCGAATCACGACGCGGCGGACATGGCCGCGCCTGCGAAAAGACCGGCCTCCGCCGAGAACTTCTATGGAAGCGAGATTTCACCACCGTGACTGCTCTCACTCTCAGCACAGCCGGCGCGGCGACGTTGCGCGCCGACGCGATCGTCGTCGGCGTCGCCAAGGGCGCCAAGGGCCCGACCGTCGCGCCGGGCGCCGAGGCCGTGGACAAGGCGTACGACGGCAAGCTCGCCTCCGTCCTGGAGTCGCTCGGCGCCACGGGTGCCGAGGGCGAGGCGACCAAGCTCCCCGCGCCGTCCGGCCTCAAGGTCCCGATCGTCATCGCCGTCGGCCTCGGCACCGCCCCGCAGAAGGACGAGGCGTACGGCGCCGAGACCCTCCGCCGCGCCGCCGGTGTCGCCGCCCGCACGCTCTCCGGTGCCAAGAAGGGCGCGTTCGCGCTGCCCCTGGAGGGGCCAGAGGACATCGAGGCCGTCGCGGAGGGCGCGCTGCTCGGCGCGTACGCCTTCACCGCCTACCGCGGCACGGAGAAGTCCGCCAAGTCCGCCGACAAGGGCGACAGCGGTGTGAAGCAGCCGCTCGGCGAGGTCACCCTGCTCGGCGCCAAGCCGCGCGACAAGGCGCACAAGGCGGCGGTCGAGCGCGCGGTCTCGCTCACCGAGGAGATCAACCGCGCCCGCGACCTGATCAACACCCCGCCGAACGACCTCTACCCGGAGACGTTCGCCGCCGTCGCGGCGGCGGCCGGCAAGGACCACGGCGTCAAGGTCCAGGTCACCGACGAGAAGGCGCTCGTCAAGGGCGGCTACGGCGGTCTCCTCGGCGTCGGCAAGGGATCGGAGCACGGTCCGCGCCTCGTACGCCTGGAGTACACGCACGCCAAGGCCAAGAAGACGATCGCCCTGGTGGGCAAGGGCATCACCTACGACTCGGGCGGCATCTCGCTCAAGCCGCCGGGCCACAACGAGACGATGAAGTGCGACATGAGCGGCGCCGCCGCCGTCCTCGCCGCGGTCGTGTCGGCCGCCCGTCTCGGCCTCCAGGTCAATGTGACCGGCTGGCTCGCGCTCGCCGAGAACATGCCGTCGGGCACCGCGACCCGCCCCGGCGACGTCCTGCGCATGTACAGCGGCAAGACGGTCGAGGTCCTGAACACCGACGCCGAGGGCCGGCTCGTCCTGGCGGACGCGATCACCCGCGCCTCCGAGGAGAAGCCCGACGCGATCGTGGACGTGGCGACGCTGACCGGCGCCATGGTCGTGGCGCTGGGCAGCCGCACCTTCGGCATCATGTCGAACGACGAGGCGTTCCGTACCTCCGTGCACGAGATCGCCGAGGAGGTCGGCGAGGCGTCCTGGCCGATGCCGCTCCCGACCGAGCTGCGCAAGGGCATGGACTCCCCCACCGCCGACATCGCCAACATGGGTGAGCGCATGGGCGGCGGCCTGGTCGCCGGACTGTTCCTCAAGGAGTTCGTGGGCGAGGGCATCACCTGGGCGCACCTCGACATCGCCGGCCCCGCCTACCACGAGGGCGCGCCGTACGGCTACACGCCCAAGGGCGGTACGGGCGCGTCGATCCGCACGCTGGTCAGACTCGCCGAGCGCACCGCCGCGGGCGACCTGGGCTGACCGGGGCGGCCGGCTCCCCGGCCGCCGCCGGGAATGTGTGGCCCGCCCCGCGGGTTCCGGTTGGGTACCGGGGTTCGCGGGGCGGGCCGTTCCGCCTCCGGCGAAATCCGTGCGGCGCGACGCCGGGCGTCCCGGCATCGGACCCGTGATGTGGCCGAGACGTGTGTACGGCATTCGTTCGGGCATCCGCACGGGCACGCGTACGGAACCGTACGAGTCAGTAACCCCTGGTCGCGGCCGACCCGGCCGTCCCAGACCCCGGCCCCGCGTCCCGCCGCCCTCCGACAAGTGCGAAGATGGGTTCCCGGCAGGACAGGGCCCCACCACAGGGCCGACGAAACAGCGGCCGAACACCAGCCGCCGCCCGGTCATCGACCGCGCCCGGCGCACATGCATGGAGGACGTGACGTGGCGAACGACGCCAGCACCGTTTTCGACCTAGTGATCCTCGGCGGCGGTAGCGGCGGTTACGCCGCGGCGCTGCGCGGAGCGCAGCTGGGCCTGGACGTCGCCCTGATCGAGAAGAACAAGCTCGGCGGCACCTGCCTGCACAACGGCTGCATCCCCACGAAGGCCCTGCTGCACGCCGGCGAGATCGCCGACCAGGCGCGCGAGTCCGAGCAGTTCGGGGTCAAGGCCACCTTCGAGGGCATCGACATCGCGGGGGTCCACAAGTACAAGGACGAGGTCGTCTCCGGCCTCTACAAGGGCCTTCAGGGTCTGGTCGCCTCCCGCAAGGTGACCTACATCGAGGGTGAGGGGCGGCTCTCCTCCCCGACCTCCGTCGACGTCGACGGCCGCCGCGTCCAGGGCCGTCACGTCCTGCTCGCCACCGGCTCCGTACCGAGGTCGCTGCCCGGCCTGGAGATCGACGGCGAGCGGATCATCTCCTCGGACCACGCGCTGAAGCTGAACCGCGTCCCGGAGTCGGCGATCGTCCTGGGCGGCGGTGTCATCGGCGTCGAGTTCGCCTCGGCGTGGAAGTCCTTCGGCACGGACGTGACCGTCATCGAGGGCCTCAAGCACCTCGTGCCGGTCGAGGACGAGAACAGCTCCAAGCTCCTGGAGCGCGCCTTCCGCAAGCGCGGTATCAAGTTCAACCTCGGCACCTTCTTCGAGAAGGCCGAGTACACGCAGAACGGTGTGCGCGTCACGCTGGCCGACGGCAAGACCTTCGAGGCGGAGGTGCTGCTGGTCGCGATCGGCCGCGGCCCGGTCTCGCAGGGGCTCGGCTACGAGGAGCAGGGCGTCGCGATGGACCGCGGCTTCGTGCTCGTCGACGAGTACATGCGCACGAACGTGGAGACGGTCTCGGCCGTCGGCGACCTCGTCCCGACGCTCCAGCTCGCGCACGTCGGCTTCGCCGAGGGCATCCTCGTGGCGGAGCGGCTGGCGGGCCTCCAGACCGTCCCCGTCGACTACGACGGCGTGCCCCGGGTGACGTACTGCCACCCCGAGGTCGCCTCCGTCGGTATCACCGAGGCCAAGGCCAAGGAGATCTACGGTGCGGACAAGGTCGTCGCTCTGAAGTACAACCTGGCGGGCAACGGCAAGAGCAAGATCCTGAAGACCGCGGGGGAGATCAAGCTCGTCCAGGTCAAGGACGGTGCCGTGGTCGGCGTCCACATGGTCGGTGACCGTATGGGCGAGCAGGTCGGCGAAGCTCAGCTCATCTACAACTGGGAGGCTCTGCCGGCCGAGGTCGCGCAGCTCATCCACGCGCACCCGACGCAGAACGAAGCCCTCGGCGAGGCCCACCTGGCCCTGGCCGGCAAGCCGCTCCACTCCCACGACTGATGCGTCAGTCCGGGCGCGACGACCACTACCGCACTTCCCCCGGCCCGGCGCGCCGCGCAGGCTGGGGAGATCCCACCGTTAGGAGCAACTGAGACCATGGCGGTTTCCGTAACCCTGCCGGCGCTCGGCGAGAGCGTCACCGAGGGCACAGTCACCCGCTGGCTGAAGGCCGAGGGCGAGCGCGTGGAGGCCGACGAGCCGTTGCTCGAGGTCTCCACCGACAAGGTCGACACCGAGATCCCGGCGCCCGCCGCCGGGGTCCTGGCCTCGATCAAGGTCGCCGAGGACGAGACGGTCGAGGTCGGCGCCGAACTGGCCGTCATCGACGACGGTTCGGGCGGCGGGGCCGCCGACGAGGCGCCCCAGCAGGACGAGGCTCCGGCCGAGGCCGCGCCCGAGCCGGAGCCCGCCCAGGAGGCTCCCGCCGCCGAGGAGGCGCCGGCCCCCGCGCCGGCCGCCGAGGCACCGGCCGGTGGCTCCGCCGAGGGCACCGACGTCACCCTCCCGGCGCTCGGCGAGAGCGTCACCGAGGGCACCGTCACCCGCTGGCTCAAGGAGGTCGGCGACGCCGTCGAGGCCGACGAGCCGCTGCTGGAGGTCTCCACCGACAAGGTCGACACCGAGATCCCCGCCCCGGTCTCCGGCGTGCTGCTGGAGATCGTGGTCGCCGAGGACGAGACCGCCGAGGTCGGCGGGAAGCTCGCCGTGATCGGCGCCGAGGGTGCCGCTCCGGCGGCTGCCCCGGCTCCCGCACCGGCGGAGCCGAAGCAGGAGGCCCCGAAGGAGGAGGCCCCCAAGCAGGAGGCGCCGAAGGAAGAAGCGCCGAAGCAGGAGGCGCCCAAGCAAGAGGCTCCCGCACCGGCCGCCGAGGCACCGGCACCGCAGGCTCCGCCCGCGCCCGCCGCCGCACCGGCCCCGTCCGCACCCGCCGCACCCGTGGCCCCCGCCGCCGCGGCCGACGAGGGCGCGTACGTGACCCCGCTCGTACGCAAGCTCGCCGCCGAGAACGGTGTCGACCTCTCCTCGGTCAAGGGCACCGGCGTCGGTGGCCGCATCCGCAAGCAGGACGTCGTCGCCGCCGCGGAGGCCGCCAAGGCCGCCGCCCAGGCCCCGGCGCCCGCCGCCGCTCCGGCTCCCGCCGCGGCGAAGACCCCCAAGCTGGAGGTCTCCCCGCTGCGTGGCCAGACGGTCAAGATGCCGCGGATGCGCAAGGTCATCGGCGAGAACATGATGAAGGCGCTGCACGGCCAGGCGCAGCTGACCTCGGTCGTCGAGGTCGACATCACCAAGCTGATGCGGCTGCGCGCGCAGGCCAAGGAGGGCTTCGCCGCACGTGAGGGCGTCAAGCTGTCCCCGATGCCGTTCTTCGTCAAGGCGGCGGCCCAGGCGCTCAAGGCGTACCCGGTGGTCAACGCCCGTATCAACGAGGACGAGGGCACCATCACGTACTTCGACTCGGAGCACATCGGCATCGCCGTGGACTCCGAGAAGGGTCTGATGACGCCGGTCATCAAGGACGCCGGCGACCTCAACCTCGCCGGTATCGCCAAGAAGACCGCCGAGCTGGCGGGCAAGGTCCGCGGCAGCAAGATCACGCCGGACGAGCTCTCCGGTGCGACCTTCACCATCAGCAACACGGGCTCGCGCGGCGCCCTGTTCGACACGATCATCGTGCCGCCGAACCAGGTCGCCATCCTGGGCATCGGCGCGACCGTCCGCCGCCCGGTGGTCATCGACCACCCGGACCTCGGCGAGACGATCGCGGTGCGCGACATGGTCCATGTCGTGCTCTCCTACGACCACCGTCTGGTGGACGGCGCGGACGCCGCCCGCTACCTGACCGCGGTCAAGGGGATCCTGGAAGCGGGCGAGTTCGAGGTCGAGCTCGGCCTGTAGTCAGCATCCGTACGGCACGTCCGTATGTCACGACGGCGCCCCCGCCCGGAGAGATCCGGCCGGGGGCGCCGTCGCGTAAAGGTCTCGTTGTCCCTGCGTCATGATCCCCCTGGCCGCCCGTCCGGGAGAGGTAACCTCGGCCACGGCCACCCGAAGGAGCCCCGTCATGATCCCGCCCGTCGTCCACTCGCTGCGCGAGCAGATCCGCGAGCACATCGTGGAGGGCATCGTCAGCGGACGCTGGAAGCCGGGCGAGCGGATCGTCGAGCGGCGGATCGCGACCGAGCTGGCGGTCAGTCAGACGCCGGTACGCGAGGCGCTGCGCGAGCTGGAGTCGCTGCGGCTGATCGAGTCCGCGCCCAACAAGGGCGTGCGCGTACGGAATCTGACCGCCGCCGACCTGGAGGAGAGCTACCCGGTGCGGGCCGGTCTGGAGCAGATCGCCGCCGAGCTGGCGGCCGAGCGGCTGGCCGTCGACACCTCCGCCCTGGAGCCGCACGTGACGGCGCTGTACGAGGCCGACCGGCGGGCCGACGGGACGGCGCAGGTGCGGCACACCGTCGACTTCCACCGCGAGCTGGTGCGCGCCGCCGGGAACAGCGTCCTGCTGCACACCTGGGAGGGGCTCGGTATCGAGGTGTTCACGGCGCTGTCCATCCGGTGGCTCGGCACCGTCCAGAAGTCGTACGCGGAGGAGCACCAGGAACTGGTGGAGGCGTTCCGGCGCCGTGATCCGCTCATCGGCGCACTGGTGAAGGACCATGTGCTCGGATGTGCGCCGCGGGCCTGATCGGCGGCCCGATTCCTACCGGTTTGCGGCGTCACCGGGTGCCCTGGCCACCGGCACTGGATGCCAATTTATGCAGATCATGAAATTTTGCCGTCAACTCTTTGATCGATCATCGATCAGCGACTTACAGTCGTTCGTGGGCTGTACCCCAGCCCTTCGCCCTGTCCTGCCAGACAAGGCCCCTCTCCACTCTCTCTCCACCCCCTCCTGTGTGACCGGAAGGCGGCGACCATGCCCGACCCCGTAGGCAAGCTTCCGAGCGAGCTCGACCAGCTCCCGGACCGCGACGCCGAGGAAACCGCCGAGTGGGCGGCCTCACTCGACGCCGTCACCGAGCACGCGGGCCCGCACCGTGCGGCGTACCTGATGCGGCGCACGCTCCAGCACGCCGAGCGCGCCGGGATCCCCGTCCCCGCTCTGCTGGAGACGGACTACGTGAACACCATCCCGACCGCCGCCGAGCCCGCCTTCGACGGCGACGAGGCGATGGAGACCAGGATCGCCGCCTGGAACCGGTGGAACGCCGCCGCGATGGTCACCCGTGGCTCACGCCACGGCGTGGGCGGCCACATCGCCACCTTCGCCTCGGCCGCTTGGCTCTACGAGACGGGCTTCAACCACTTCTTCCGCGGCAAGGAGCACGGGGACGGCTCCGGCGACCAGCTCTACATCCAGGGCCACGCCTCCCCCGGTATCTACGCCCGCGCGTTCCTCGACGGCCGGCTCACCGAGGAGCACCTCGACAACTTCCGTCAGGAGGCGGGCGGCAAGGGCCTCCCCTCATACCCGCATCCGCGGCGGCTGCCCTGGCTGTGGGAGTTCCCCACCGTCTCCATGGGGCTCGGCCCGCTCTCCGCGATCTACCAGGCGCGCTTCAACCGCTACCTGGCGAACCGCGGGATCAAGGACACCTCCGCCTCCCACGTATGGGCGTTCCTCGGCGACGGCGAGATGGACGAGCCCGAGTCGACGGCGGCACTCGCCCTCGCGGCCCGCGAGGGGCTCGACAACCTCACCTTCGTCATCAACTGCAACCTCCAGCGCCTCGACGGCCCCGTCCGCGCGAACTTCAAGATCGTGCAGGAGCTGGAGTCCCAGTTCCGCGGCGCGGGCTGGAACGTCGTCAAGTCGCTGTGGGGCTCCGCCTGGGACGAGCTGTTCGCGCTCGACACCACGGGCGCCCTCGTAAGGAGGCTGCGCGAGGTACCGGACGCGCAGTTCCAGACGTACGCGACCCGCGACGTCGCGTACATCCGTGAGCACTTCTTCGGCGCCGAGCCCGCGCTCGCCGAGCTGGCGAAGCTGCTGACCGACGCGCGGATCGGCGAGTGCTTCCACAGCTCGCGCGGCGGCCACGAGGCCCGCAAGGTGTACGCCGCCTACCGCGCCGCGCTCGCCCACAAGGGCGCGCCGACCGTGGTCCTCGCCCAGACGGTGAAGGGCTACACGCTCGGCACCGGCTTCGAGTCGCGCAACGCCAACCACCAGATGAAGAAGCTCTCGGGCGACCAGTTCCGCACCATGCGGGACCTGCTCGAACTGCCCATCCCCGACTCGGAGCTGAACGACGAGCTGGTGCCGTACGGCCACCCCGGCGCCGACTCCCCCGAAGTCCGCTACCTGCAGGAGCGGCGTGCGGAGCTCGGCGGGCCCGCCCCGGCCCGCCGAGTGCATGCCGTCGCCCTGCCCGAGCCCTCCGAGAAGGCGTTCCAGAGCGTCTACAAGGGCTCCGGGAAGCAGTCCGTCGCCACGACCATGGCGTTCGTCCGGCTGGTCAAGGACCTGATGCGGGACAAGGAGACCGGCCGGCGCTGGGTCCCGATCGTCCCCGACGAGGCGCGTACGTTCGGCATGGAGGCACTGTTCCCGTCGGCCGGCATCTACTCGCCGCTGGGCCAGACGTACGACCCGGTCGACCGCGACCAGATCATGTACTACAAGGAGGCCAGCGACGGCCAGATCCTCAACGAGGGGATCACCGAGGCCGGTTCGATGGCCGACTTCATCGCCGCCGCGACGTCGTACGCGACGCACGGCGAGCCGATGATCCCGTTCTACATCTTCTACTCGATGTTCGGCTGGCAGCGCACGGGCGACCAGATGTGGCAGCTCGCCGACCAACTCGGCAAGGGCTTCATCGTCGGCGCGACCGCCGGCCGTACGACCCTGACGGGCGAGGGCCTCCAGCACGCGGACGGCCACTCGCACCTGCTGGCGGCGACGAACCCGGCCTCGCTCAACTACGACCCGGCGTTCGCCTACGAGATCGCGGTCATCGTCAAGGACGGCCTGCGGCGGATGTACGGCCCCGACGCCGAGGACGTCTTCTACTACCTCACCGTCTACAACGAGCCGATGCCGCAGCCCGCCATGCCCGAGGGCGTGGAGGAGGGCATCGTCAAGGGCCTCTACCGCTTCAAGGAGGGCGCGCCCGCCAGGGCGGACTCGCCCAGGCTCCAGCTGCTCGCCTCCGGCACCGCCATCCACTGGGTCCTGGCGGCCCAGGAACTGCTCGCCGCCGACTGGGGCGTCACGGCGGACGTCTGGTCGGCGACGTCCTGGGGCGAGCTGCGCAGGGACGCCCTGGAGGCCGACGAGGCACTGCTGCGGGGCGAACAGCGCACGCCGTACGTGACCCGCGCGCTTGAGGGGGCGCCGGGCCCGGTGCTGGCCGTCAGCGACTGGATGCGGCAGGTGCCCGACCAGATCAGCCAGTGGGTCGAGCAGGACTACTCCTCGCTCGGTACGGACGGCTTCGGCCTCTCCGACACCCGTGAGGCGGCCCGCCGTCACTTCGGCGTGGACGCGCACTCGATCACGGTCGCGGCGCTGGCGCAGCTCGCACGACGCGGCGAGGTGCCCGCGTCGGCGGTCAAGGAGGCACGGGAGCGCTACGGCCTCTGAACGACGCGTCGTCTGTAAGGAAGCGGCTTCCGCCGGCCCCTCGTGGCCGCCGGAAGCCGCTTCCTTGTGAGGCTCCCCAGGAGGTCACGTCCACGGCATGCTTTCCCGGGCACCACGCTTGACCCTGACACCGTGTGAACCCGTGCAGTAGGGGACGTCATGTTCACCATCGGAGACTTCGCCAGGCACGGCCGCGTGTCGGCCCGCATGCTGCGTCACTACGACGCGATCGGGCTGCTGCGCCCCGCCCGCACCGACCCGTTCAGCGGGTACCGCTACTACACGGCGGCCCAGCTCGCCCAGCTCAACCGGGTCATCGCCCTCAAGGACCTCGGCTTCACGCTCCAGCAGGTGCGGGAGATCCTGGAGGACCGTGTGAGCCCGGACGAGCTGCGCGGGATGCTCACGCTGCGGCGGGCCGAGCTGGAAGCGGCGGTGGCGGCGGCCGCCGCCAGGCTGGGCCAGGTCGAGGCGAGGCTCCGGTCGATCGAGAATGAGGGACGTATGCCCACCGAGGACGTCGTCGTCAAGAGCATCCCCGCGGTACGGGTGGCCGAACTGTCCGCCGTCGCCGCCAGCTTCGAACCGCAGGACATCGGCCCCGTCATCGGCCCTCTGTACGAGGAGCTGTTCCGGCGCCTGGAGGCGGCCGGAGTACCGGGAACGGGGCCCGGCATCGCCTATTACGAGGACGTGCCGGACGGCGACGGCGCGGTCGTCGTGCACGCCGCCCTCACGGTCGCCGCCGAACCCGACCCCGCCCACGGTTTCCGGATCGTCGACCTGCCCGCCGTCGAGCGCGCGGCGACGATCGTGCACCGCGGCCCGATGGACGCGGCGGTCGGCGACATGCTCCGTACGGAACAGATCCTGGCCGCCTGGAAGGACGCGGGCGGCCACGTCTCGGCCGGATACCCGCGCGAGGTCGGCCTCGAATGCCCGCCGGACCGCGAGAAGTGGGTGACGGAGATCCAGGAACCCCTCGCGTAAACCGGTCCGGGCGCGCCCGCGCCGCCATGGACAATGGCTCCATGCGCGCTGCCCGGCTGATCAAGATGGTGCTGCTCCTCCAGGCGCGGCCCTCCATGACCGGGGCCGAGCTGGCTCGGGAGCTGGAGGTGTCCGAGCGGACCGTCACGCGCGACGCGCTGGCCCTCTCCGAGGCCGGGGTGCCCGTCTACTCGGACCGCGGGCGTTCGGGCGGCTACCGGCTCGTGGGCGGCTACCGCACCCGCCTCACGGGCCTGGCACGCGGTGAGGCGGAGGCCCTGTTCCTCTCCGGGCTGCCGAACGCACTGCGCGAGATGGGCCTGGAGGACGCGGCGTCCGCCGCCCGGCTGAAGGTGTCCGCGGCGCTGCTCCCCTCGCTGCGGGGCGCGTCGGACTCGGCGGCGCAGCGGTTCCATCTGGACGCGCCCGACTGGTACAAGGAGCCGGAGACGCCGGAGCTGCTGCCCGCCGTCGCCGAGGCCGTGTGGGACGACCGCACCGTCGTGGCCCGCTACCGGCGCCGGGACTCCGAGGTGGAGCGGGAGTTGGCACCGTACGGACTCGTGCTCAAGGCGGGCGTCTGGTATCTCTGCGCCCGCGTCGACACGTCCTTCCGGGTCTACCGGATCGACCGCTTCACGGAGATCACGCTCTCGGAGGAGCGCTTCGAACGGGACGAGTCCTTCGACCTGCCCGCCTTCTGGGACGAGCGGGCGGCGCAGTTCACCCGGTCCATCCTCCGTACGGAGGTGGTGCTCCGGCTCTCTCCGGAGGGTCTGCGCCGACTGCCGTATCTGACCGACCGGGCCTCCGCCCAGGAGGCCGCGGCGGCGGCCGGCCCGCCGGACGGGGACGGCTGGACGACCCTCACGCTTCCCGTCGAGTCGCCCGACGTGGCCTTCCCCCAGCTCCTGGCCTTCGGCCCGGAGCTGGAGGTGGTGGAGCCGGCGGAGCTGCGCGCCCGCTTCGCCGACTCCGCCGAACGCACCGCGCGTCTCTACCGGTAGCCGTCCATCGGGACCTCGGTGCCGGGCGCCGCCGCCTCGGCCGCCATGTACGCCCAGACGTCCGGCCGACTGCCGTCCGTGTCCGTGAGGCCGTACTCCTTCGCCAGCTGCCCGCTGGACAGCGCCTGCCCCGCCCAGCGGTCCCGCTCCGGGTCGGCGGCGAGCGCCGCGATGCCCCGGGCCACGTAGACGGGCGTCTCGGAGAGCGCGAAGTGCCGGTGGGCCTTGATTCCGTCCCGCCAGTTCTCCTCGGTGATGCCGAAGCCGTCGAGCATCTCCTCGGAGCGCATGAAGCCGGGCGTGACCGCGACGGCCGTGCCGCCCACACTCTTCAGCTCCTCGGCCAGCAGGTAGGCCATCCGGATCGGGGCGTTCTTGGAGAGGTCGTAATAGAGGTTGTTGCGCGGCGTCCTGTTCGACTCGGCCGTTCCGTCGGTGATCTCGACGACCAGCCCGCCGGGCTGCCGTACCAGCAGGGGCAGCGCGACGGAGCTGGTGATCAGATGGGTCCGCACGCCCAGATCGAGCATCCGCAGGCCGCGCTCCAGATCGATCTCCCAGACCGGGGTGTCGAAGTCCAGGAGATTGTTGCCGCCCCACACGTCGTTGACCAGCACGTCCAGCCGGCCCTGCTCGCGGTCGATGCGCTCCACCAGGGCCCGTACCTGCTCGACCTCCAGATGGTCGGTCGGCACGGCGATGCCCACGCCGCCAGCGCCGCTGACCAGCTCGGCCGTCTCCTCGATGGTCTCCGTGGACCGCCCCACCTCGCTGATCTTCTCCCGCGTGGTGCGCCCCGTCACGTACACCGTCGCCCCCGCGACGCCGAGCTCCACGGCGATCGCCCGCCCCGCTCCCCGGGTGGCCCCGGCGACCAGCGCGATCTTTCCCGTCAGTGGCTTGTCGTGGTTGTCGGTCATCCTGCCGGCTCCCTCTCAGTCGATCTCTCCCGGTGATCGTTCCACGGAAAGGAGACATCTTCTGTCCGGCTTCACCGCCCCGCGTGGCGCGGATGCCCCGCTTTCCGCACTCCGCGTGCGCCGCCCCCCGTCAGGCCCGATGCTGTACCCGTGACCGACGAGACGGAGTTCTGGGAGATCATCGACACCACGCGCGAGGCGGCCGGTGGCGATCCCGACGAGCACGCCGATCTCCTCGTGGAGCGGCTGCTCCAGCTGGACCCCGACTCGGTCCTCGACTTCGCCCGGCACTTCGAGACCCGCTACAACCGCGCCTACCACTGGGACCTGTGGGCGGCCGCCGCGATCCTGCTCGGCGGCGCGAGCGACGACGCGTTCGACTACTTCCGCTGCTGGCTCATCGGCCAGGGCCGGGAGGTCTTCGAGGGCGCCGTGCACGAGCCGGACAGCCTGGCCGAACTCATCGGCGAGTTCGACGAGGAGGTCGACGGCGACGGCGAGGAGCTCGGGTACGCGGCCGACGAGGCGTACGAACAGCTCACGGGCTCCGTCGCACCCGATCTGGGGGTCGCCCCGCAGGCACCGGAGCCCGACGGCACACCCGTCGACTTCGAGGACGCACAGGCGCTGGCCGACCGGCTGCCCCGCCTCTGGGACCGGTTCGGCGTCGGCTGACCGCCGCGCCACCCGTCAGGCGTCCAGCGAGCGCCCCATGAGCACGTCGTCGACATAGCTCCGGTCCAGGTAGAACTCCCCCGGCAGCACACCCTCCACCACGAACCCCTCCGACTCGTACAGCGTGCGGGCCGGCTTGTTGTGCCCGAGCACGCGCAGCGTGACGCGCACCGCGCCCTCGGCGCGCGCCCGCTCCATCGCCGCCCGCAGCAGCAGCCGCGCCACGCCCCGGCCGCGCGCCCACTCGTGCACGGCGAGCCCCTGGACCTGCCTGACGTGCGCGTTGCAGGCCAGCGGGGTGGGCGCCACCAGCCGGAGATAGCCGGCGAGGCGGCCGTCGGCCTCGGCGACCAGATAGTCACCGGGCCGGTGCCGCGCGTCGAAGAACGGCCCGAACGGCGGCTCCTGCCTGGGTGTCACCGCGTGCAGGGACGACCAGGTGTCGTGGTCGAGGCGGCTCAGGGCGTCGTCGTCCGAGGGGAGGGCGCCACGTATGTGCGGATCCGGCATGGCACCAACTGTCCCATGTGGACGGGGACGGGCAGGATGGGTTCCATGAGGATCGCGATCACCGGCTCCAACGGGCTCATCGGCACGGCGCTCACGCGCTCCCTGCGAACGGACGGGCACGAGGTGGTCCGCCTGGTCCGCCGTCCCTCCCGGGCGGGCGACGAGGTCGAGTGGGACCCCTCCCGCCAGTACGTCGACGTGGCCGGGCTGTACGGCTGCGAGGCCGTCGTCCATCTCGCGGGCGCGGGGGTCGCGGACCACCGGTGGACCGACGCGTACAAGAAGGAGATCCGGGACAGCAGGGTCCTCGGTACGGCGGCGATCGCCGAGGCCGTCGCGTCCCTCGACACCCCGCCGAAGGTCCTGGTGTGCGGGTCGGCCATCGGCTTCTACGGCGACACGGGCGACCGCGCGGTGGACGAGTCGGCGCCGCCCGGCGAGGGGTTCCTGCCCTCCGTGTGCGTCGAGTGGGAGGACGCGGCGTCGGCCTCGTCGGAGGCGGGCGTACGGACGGTGTTCGCCCGCACGGGGCTCGTCGTGGCCCGCGAGGGCGGCGCGTGGGGGCGGCTGTTCCCCATCTTCCGGGCGGGGTTGGGGGGTCGGCTGGGCGACGGACGGCAGTACTGGAGCTTCATCTCACTGCACGACCACGTGGCGGCGCTGCGGCATCTGATCGACACGGAGTCCCTGTCGGGGCCGGTGAACCTCACCGCGCCCGAACCGGTGACGAACCGTGAGGTCACGGCGGCGATGGGCCGGGTGCTGCGCAGGCCGGCGCTCTTCCCGGTGCCGTCGGTGGCGCTGAAGGCGGCGCTGGGCGAGTTCTCGGAGGACGTCCTGGGGAGCCAGCGGGTGCTGCCGGGGCGGCTGCTGGAGTCGGGGTTCACGTTCGCGTTCCCGAAGATCGACGAGTCGATTCGCGCGGCGCTGCGGGTGTAGTACGGGTGGTTGCGGGGCGCCGGTGGGGTGGGGTGGGGTGGTGCGGGCCGACGCCCGGGGCCCGCTTCCGGGGCCGGGGTGGGGTGCTGCCCCTGCGGGCCGGGGCGGGGTGCCGGTGGGTGGCCTCAATCGCCGGCCGGGCTTGGGTGGTGCGGGCCGGTTGCCGGGTGCCGCTCCGGGGTCATGCCCGGACGGCGTGATTTACGGCGCGTGCCCCGTTCGTTGGACCCGACGACCCGGGTTGTCCACGCACCACAAATCAGCCCAAGTGTCCGGCCACGACCCCTGCGCGTCCCCCTTCCCTCCCGCGGGAAGAGGGGACGGCGGGGCTGGCAACCGCCGAGGTCACCCGCGGGAGGTGCAAACGGGGGCGACACGTGCCGGTGCCCTCACGGCGCGAGGCGGACCGGGGCCGGTGACCGCCAGGATCACCCGCAGGAGCCGGACGGGGGCCGGGGTCGATGACCGCCGGAATCACCGCGCCGGAGGCGACCCCGGGCCGTGCCGGTGTCGTGACGCCGCAGGAGCGGGACCCGGGGATCGGTGACCGTCGCGAGTGGCGGCGGGAGGGGGGCGGGGGCGCAGGAGGTGCGTGTTCGGACACTCAGGCTGATTTGTGGTGCGTGGACAAGATGGGTCAACGGGTCCAACGAACGGGGCACGCGCCGTAAATCACGCCGTCCGGACATGCGCCTCCGGAGACCCCGCACCCCGACCACGACCCACAACCGCAACCCAGACCCCGCACCCCCGCCGGGAGGACACCCGCCCCCGGACCGGGAGGGCGCCCCCCGGAGGGACTCCGTGCGCCCCGCACGCATCCGTGCTGACCCCACTGCGCGACTGCGAACGGCCGGTTCCCTTCCTAGTGTCGAGCCGCACTCGGGTATTCCCTGAGTGGGACCGGGCCATCGGCCCGGGACCGCGCAGCCGCGCCGACCTCGGGGAGGGGCACGTGCTCAGCACAGAACATCACGCGGACGTCGTCATCATCGGCGCCGGAATCGCGGGCCTGTCGGCAGCTCACCAGCTGACCCGGGCAGGCGTGACAGTCACCGTCCTGGAGGCCGCCCCTCACATCGGCGGCAGGATGGCCACCGAGAACCTCGACGGCTACCGGCTCGACCGCATCGGCCAGTTGCTCAACACCTCGTACCCGGAACTGCTCCGCACCCCGGCGCTCCGCGACGCCTCCTTAAGGACGTTCTCGCCGGGCGTGCTCGTCCACAGCGAGGGCCGGCACCACCGCGCGGGCGTCACGGTCACGGCGGGGAGCGCACGGGGCGCACTCACCGCCGCGCGCGCCCTGGCAAGCGCCCCACGCGCCAGGACCGTACGGAGCCGTGCCCCGGGTGTCAGGGCCGCCACCCGTCCGGGCTCCCGCCCGCCGCTGGGCAACGCACTCGACCAGGCCCGTCTCCACGCGGCCCTCGGCCGGCTCGCGACCACCCCGGTGACCCGGCTGCTGGCCCGCCCCGAACGCCCGGCGCTCGCCGCGCTCGCCGCGCGCGGTCTGCCCGCGCGGACGGTCGACGGATTCGTACGCCCGCTGCTCTCCGCGCTGCTCTGCGACCCCGACCTCACCACGTCGAGCCGCTGCGCCGACCTGGCTCTGCGCAGCTTCGCGCGGGGTCGGCTGTGCGTCCCCGAGGGAGGCGCCGCCGCCCTCCCGGAGCTGCTGGCGGCCACGCTGCCCCCCGGTACGGTGCGCACGGGCGTGTGCGTGACGGACGCGTCGATCAACTCCGTCGGCACGAAGGAGCACGGCGAGATCAGCTGCCGCTCGCTGCTCGTCGCGACGGGCGCCCGCGCCGCCGCGGAGCTGCTGCCGGGGCTGCGGGTGCCGGGCTTCCATCCCGTGACGGTCCTTCACCACACGGCCCCCGCGCCCCCGTTGACCGATCCGGCGCTGCTCCTGGACGGGGACCGGCGCGGCGGCCCGGTGGCGCACACGACGGTGATGAGCGCGGTGGACCCGTCGCGCGCCCCGGCGGGCCGGACGCTGATCTCGTCCACGGTGCTCGGGCTCCGTACCCCGCCCCCCGAGGCGGAACTCGACGGCGCGGTCCGCGCCCATCTGGCCACGCTGTACGGGGCCCCGACCGACGACTGGGAGCTGCTGGCCGTCCAGCACGACGCGGAGGCGATCCCCGCCATGCCGCCGCCGCACGATCTGCGCCGTCAGGTACGGCTGTTGTCGGGGCTGTACGTGTGCGGGGACCACCGCGACACCAGCACCGTCCAGGGAGCGCTCTCGTCGGGCCGCAGGGCCGCGTACGCGATCCTGGACGACCTGGGCGTGCGGCCGGACCAGGGGACGGCGCAGATCCCCACGGCGGCGTAGCGGGGCCGTGGCGCCCTTCCTGGACGCCACTCAGCCGAACGCCGCGATCCGGTCACGGTAGGTGCGTACGGCCGCCGCGTCCCGGTAGGGCTCCAGCCGCCGTTCGAAGTCGCGTACGTAGTCCACCGCGCGTGCCGAGCGGATCTCGGTCGCCTGCTGCGCCGCCTCGGCGCCCAGCGCGCACGCCTGCTCCAGTTCGCCGAGTCCCAGCCGGGCGGAGGCGAGCACCACCCGGCAGAAGAGCCGGCTGCGCGCGAATCCGGGCGCCCTCAGCTGGAGTGAGCGCTCCGCGTGCTGGACGGCCGCGCGGTACTGCTGGAGGTCCCGGTAGCTGTGCCCGAACTCGTCGGCGAGCTGTCCTTCGTCGAAGGACCGCGCCCAGTGCGGCACGTCGTCGCCGGGCCGGGCCGACTCCAGGGCGCGTTCGGCCCGTACGAGCGAGGCGGTGCAGGCCCTCGGCTCGCCCAGGACCGCGTGTCCGCGTGCCTCGACGGAGTGCAGCAGCGACTGCACCACGGGCGGCGCGGCCGAGCCGACGCCCTGCTGGGCGACGCGGGCGAGCTGGACCGCCTCCCGGCCGTGTCCGAGGTAGACGGCCTGGCGGCTCATGGTGATCAGGACGAACGAGCCGTACGCGCGGTCGCCCGCCGCCTGGGACAGCCGCAGCGCCTGCACGAAGTAGCGCTGGGCGAGTCCGTGCGCGGCGATGTCGTAGGAGGTCCAGCCGGCGAGTCTGGTCAGGTCGGCCGCGGCGGCGAACAGCCGGCGCCCGGTGGTCTCGCCGTACACGCCGCGGAGCATCGGCTCGCACTCGTGCTCCAGATAACGGACGAGCGCCTGCCGGGCGTGGCCGCCGCCGTACGCCTGGTCGAGGGTGCGGAACAGCTCACTGACGGAGCGCAGGGCCGCGACGTCGCCGGCGCCGACCCGCTGCCCGGCGACGCGGTCGGTCTGCCGGGCCGGCGGGACACCGGCGGGGACGGCGGCCTGCCGGGGCACGGTGGCGCGGCTCTGGGCGGGCACCCGGACGCCCGCGGGGTCGGCCGCGGGTCTCGCCCCGCCGGGCCCGCCGGGGGCGGAGCCTCCGTGGGAGCGTGTGCCGTACGGGGGCGCGCCGGGTCCCGCGCCCGCGGCGGCGGCGAGCTGTTGGCCCGTGGGCTGTCCGGGCACCTGCGCCGCGCCTCGGCCGGGTCCCTGCCCCGGCGTACGGGGCGGGTCCGCGGCCGGGCCGTCGTGCCCGACCCGCTCGTCCGCGCGCCCGATCAGCCAGTCGCGGCTCGGCACGACGAGCCCCGCCGGGGTGAACGCGATCTTGCGCAGCTCCGCGTGGCTCCCCGAGTCCTTGCGCCAGAGGCCGCCGACGATGTCGACGGCCTCCTCGGGGGTCGCGGCGAATTCGAGCCCCGCGTAGACGGGCGCGCAGGCGTCCAGGCCGAGGTCCTGCGCGGAGAGCCGGCGCCCGAGCCGGCGGGTGAAGACCTCGGCGATCAGTGCGGGTGTGGTGCCGCGTGGCTGCTGGCCGCGCAGCCAGCGGGTCACGGATGTTTTGTCGTACCGCAGGTCGAGCCCGTGTTCGAGCCCGAGCTGGTCCACCCGGCGGGCGAGACCTGCGTTGGAGAAACCGGCTTCTGCGATGAGCGCGGCGAGCTGGCGGTTGGGGGTGCGCTGCGGAGGTCGTTCCGACATCAGCTGTACGGTCTCCTGCCTTCCGGGCCCCGGGAGCAGCCCTCATGGAACGGCGCGAATTTAGCGGTCGGAGCGGCCCGCACCGTCGCGTTCGTCGCACATTCATCCGATCGTGTGAGGATTGCGGCCTTGGCTGACGGGCGGCGTACAAGGGCCCGTTACGGCCCCCTGAGCCCTCCGGGCCTGCCGGACGGCTCCCGGGGGCGCGGTCGTACAGTGGCTGGGGCGCGATACGTGCACCGTGCCCGGTCGTCATGGGGACCCCCCCCGGATCCCGGGCACAGAGCGAGGGAGGCAATGCCGTGAGTGAGCTGCGGTTCGTCCGTCTGGGCTTCGGCAGCGACGCCGTCGAGTACCTGGAGGCGTGGCAGGAGCAGCGCGAGGTCCACGCGGCCCGCTTCGCGGACGAGATCCCCGACACCTGCCTGCTGCTCGAACATCCGCCCGTCTACACGGCCGGGCGGCGTACCGAGGACAGTGAGCGCCCCCTCGACGGCACGCCCGTCGTGGACGTCGACCGCGGCGGCAAGATCACCTGGCACGGTCCCGGCCAGCTCGTCGGCTATCCGATCCTCAAGCTGCCGCGCCCCGTGGACGTGGTGGCGCACGTACGCCGTCTTGAGGAGGCGCTGATCCGTACGGCGGCCGACTTCGGTGTGGCGACGACGCGGGTGGAGGGCCGCAGTGGCGTATGGGTGCTGGGCGATCCGGTGGAGGAGCGCCGGCCCGCGGGCGGTCTGTCGCTGGACCTCGATCCCCGGGTGGACGACGGGGAGTTCGACCCCCGGCTGAACGGACCCGAGTACGCCCCGTCCAACGCGGGCCAGCGCCGCGAGGACCGCAAGCTCGCCCAGATCGGCATCCGCGTCGCCAAGGGCGTGACGATGCACGGCTTCTCGCTGAACGTGAACCCGGACAACACCTGGTTCGACAGGATCGTGCCGTGCGGGATCCGGGACGCGGGCGTGACGTCGCTCTCGTACGAACTGGGCCACGACCTCACCGTCGCGGAGGTGCTGCCCGTCGTGGAACACCATCTGCGGAACGTGCTGGAGGACGCGGAACCGAAACCCCGCGAGGTCGCGGCCGGGGCGCAGTCCCCGTCCCCGGCCGCCGAGCCGGCGCGCGCGTGAAACCGGTGGCCACCACGGCGCACGGTCGCGCCCGGAGGGGGAATGCCCTTCCACGGCCACCGGTTGTCCCTGTGCCATGCGACGCCATGGCCACGTAGTACCAAGCAATCAACGGGCGTACTCTGGTCTTCGCCGAAGATTCGAATGCCGCGCCAGCAGAGAGAGGTGCCGGACGTGTCCGCTGTCGCACCCGACGGACGCAAGATGCTGCGCCTGGAGGTCCGGAACAGCCAGACCCCCATCGAGCGCAAGCCCGAGTGGATCAAGACCCGGGCGAAGATGGGGCCCGAGTACACCGCGATGCAGAAGCTCGTGAAGAGCGAGGGTCTGCACACCGTGTGCCAGGAGGCCGGCTGTCCCAACATCTACGAGTGCTGGGAGGACCGCGAGGCGACCTTCCTCATCGGCGGCGACCAGTGCACGCGGCGTTGCGACTTCTGCCAGATCGACACGGGCAGGCCCGAGGCGCTGGACCGCGACGAGCCGCGCCGGGTCGGTGAGTCGGTCGTCACGATGGACCTGAACTACGCCACGATCACCGGCGTCGCGCGCGACGACCTGGCGGACGGCGGCGCGTGGCTGTACGCGGAGACCGTGCGCCAGATCCACGCGCAGACGGCGGGGCGCGAGGCGGGCCGTACGAAGGTCGAACTCCTCATCCCCGACTTCAACGCGGAGGCCGACGCGCTCGCCGAGGTCTTCTCCTCGCGCCCCCAGGTGCTCGCGCACAACGTCGAGACGGTGCCGCGGATCTTCAAGCGGATCCGCCCCGGCTTCCGTTACGAGCGCTCCCTCGACGTCATCACCCAGGCCCGCGAGGCCGGTCTGATCACGAAGTCGAACCTGATCCTCGGCATGGGCGAGACCCGTGAGGAGGTGAGCGACGCGCTGCGCGATCTGCACGACGCGGGCTGCGAGCTGATCACCATCACGCAGTATCTGCGGCCCTCCGCGCGCCATCACCCCGTCGAGCGGTGGGTGAAGCCGCAGGAGTTCGTGGAGCTGAAGGACGAGGCCGACGCGATCGGCTACTCCGGTGTGATGTCGGGGCCGCTGGTCCGCTCCTCGTACCGCGCGGGGCGCCTCTTCCAGCAGGCGATGGAGCGCCGGGGCGCGGATTCCGCGCGGCAGCCGGTGTGAATCCGGCGGCTCGTGCCCGCCCGCTCGGCGCGCCCGCCGTGTGAATCCGAGCACAAGTGACTACTCGACGGTAATGCCCGCGTCGCCGGGGGGGGGGGGGGGGGGGCCGGGGGGGGGGGGGGGGGGGGGGGGGGGGGGGGGGGGGGGCTCGGAAGAGGATGGGTCGTCCCCGGCCCCCGCGTGGTCGGATAAGTGGGTTCCCCCTTTG
>NZ_JBVJNN010000006.1:53151-137785 GCF_055583685.1 Streptomyces sp. NPDC104581 | reverse complement strand
CAACACGCCCATTGGGGAACTCAGAAAAAAAGTCACCCCCAAACAACACCCCCCCCCCCCCCCCCCCCCCCCCCCCCCCCCCCTCCCGTCCCCCCCCCCCCCCCCCCGGGGCTGTTCGGGGGTGCCGCTTCGGGCATTCACGGCCGTTTGACCGCTTGGTCACGCACTGGTAACACCATCGGGTAACCCTCGTTGAGTACACGGCTCACGCCGGTTCCCGTACCGGAACCCGCACGGGCCGGACGCGCTCACGCACCACTCCCGCACCCGTCTCCGCACTCGTTCCCAGGAGGAACAGCCACCATGCAGGCCGCGCCGGTACGACCCGTCACCCAGGTGATGGCGGCAGCCAACCGCCCCACCGCCCTGCCCTCCGTCTCCCACGCCCTGCGCGCCGTGGAGTCGCTGCTCCTCGGCGGCGGCCAGCGCACGGCTCGCAGGAACGCCTGGACGGCCGTCCTGGAGGACCGCCGCAGGGCCAAGGACCGGGTCGAGGCGCAGTCCGTACTGGAGGCCGTGTCGGGCCGCGCTTCCCGGGCCACGTAAACTTCGGTACATGGCGAGGAAGGAAAACGCAGACACTGCTGCGGAAACTGGGCGACTGAAGCAGATCGCCCTTACCTACAAGATGACCCGACGGGTCGACAAGAGGGTCGGTCTCGTCGTCGCGGGCGTGGGAATCGTCACCTTCGGTGTCTTCCTCGCGATCGGTTTTCTGGTCGGTCACCCCATTTACCTGGGCATTCTGGGCTTCATTCTGGCCTTCCTCGCGATGGCGATCGTCTTCGGACGCCGCGCCGAGCGTGCTGCCTTCGGACAGATGGAGGGCCAGCCGGGAGCGGCGGCGGCCGTGCTGGACAACGTGGGCCGCGGCTGGTCCACCACCCCGGCGGTCGCGATGAACCGCAGCCAGGACGTGATCCACCGCGCGGTCGGCAAGGCCGGCATCGTGCTGGTGGCCGAGGGCAACCCGAACCGGCTCAAGAGCCTGCTGGCGGCCGAGAAGAAGAAGATGGCCCGCATCGTCATCGACGTGCCGGTGCACGACATCATCGTCGGCGACGGCGAGGGCCAGGTGCCGCTGAAGAAGGTCCGTACGACGATGCTCAAGCTGCCCCGGGTGCTCTCCGGCCCGCAGGTGACGGCGGCCAACGACCGGTTGCGGGCGATGGGCGACCTGATGAGCAACATGCCGCTGCCGAAGGGCCCGATGCCGAAGGGCATGCGGATGCCGCGCGGCGGAAAGATGCGCTGACCGGTCCCCCGGTCTCCGGACACGAGTGAGGGCGGCGTGGAACGCGAGTTCCCGCCGCCCTCTCCTATGTCCCCGGCCCCCACGCCCCGCCGAAGGGCACGGCGCCCTGATCCGTATCCGTACCGTCCGGCCGGGGCCGTACGAGAGACCCTAGATGCGTACCTGTACGGCGCGGCCGAGCCGGTCGTGCAGCCCGCGCCCGTCCCGGTCCCAGATGAGGGCGGGTACGGCGAGGCACAGCAGCACGCTGCGGACCACGGCCCACCCGAGGCCGAGCCGGTCGCGGCTCTCGGAGATGACCCGCAGCCCGAAGAGGCGCTTGCCGATCGTGGAGCCGACCGTCCCGACGGTCAGGATGTTCATGACGAGGAGAACACCGATCGCGTAGTTGCTCGCCGACTGCGGGTCGTCGGCGAGGAGCCCGAACGCGATCAGCATGCACAGCGCCCAGTCGACGAAGAGCGCGCCGAAGCGCCGCCCGAGAGGGGCGGCGGAACCGGGGCCTTCCTTCGGCAGCCCGAGGCGCTCGCCGCGGTATCCGAAGTCGGTACCCATCCCCTCGGCCGCCGCACGCGGTCCGGAGAGCCACGATCCGATTGCTTCCCTGTTGTCCACCGGAACACGGTACTGCGCGGGTGGGCGTGCGCGGGGTCCCGGGGGTACGGGACGGGCCACGGGGTAGCCGGGGGGAGAAGAGACGGATTCCGTGCCACGCCACCCACCGGGCCGGTCGTTTCCGGCCGCGGTGGCCTGTCTGTGGAACGGCACACACCCAGGCCGGTTAACTTCGGCGAAACAAACGGGTCATGCCTGAGAAATCACGCATACCTATGGTCGGGTCCTGCGTGTGCCACCGCACTGGCCGCACGACCAGTAGCGATAAACCCCCGCCCCTCCCCGGGACGGGAGGAGGAGGAGCTGGATGTTCCAGAACGCCGACGAGGCCAAGAAGTTCATCGCGGACGAGGACGTGAAATTCGTAGACGTCCGTTTCTGCGACCTGCCTGGCGTGATGCAGCACTTCACGATCCCGGCGAAGGCGTTCGACCCCGCCGACGAGCTGGCTTTCGACGGTTCGTCGATCCGTGGTTTCCAGGCGATCCACGAGTCGGACATGGCGCTTCGCGCCGACCTGTCGACCGCTCGCGTGGACCCCTTCCGCCGCGACAAGACGGTGAACATCAACTTCTTCATCCACGACCCGATCACGGGTGAGCAGTACAGCCGCGACCCGCGCAACATCGCCAAGAAGGCCGAGGCGTACCTCGCCTCCACCGGCATCGCGGACACCGCGTACTTCGGCCCGGAGGCCGAGTTCTACGTCTTCGACAACGTGCGCTTCAACACGACGTCGAACGAGAGCTTCTACCACATCGACTCCGAGGCCGGCGCCTGGAACACGGGCTCGACCGAGGACAACCGCGGCTACAAGGTCCGCTACAAGGGCGGTTACTTCCCGGCCCCGCCGGTCGACCACTTCGCCGACCTGCGCGCCGAGATCTCGCTCGAACTGCACAACGTCGGCATCGAGGTCGAGCGCCAGCACCACGAGGTCGGCACCGCCGGCCAGGCCGAGATCAACTACAAGTTCAACACGCTGCTCGCCGCGGCCGACGACCTGATGCTCTTCAAGTACATCGTGAAGAACGTCGCCTGGCGCAACAACAGGACCGCGACCTTCATGCCCAAGCCGATCTTCGGCGACAACGGCTCCGGCATGCACGTCCACCAGTCGCTGTGGGCCGGCGGCGACCCGCTCTTCTACGACGAGCAGGGTTACGCGGGCCTGTCGGACACCGCCCGCTACTACATCGGCGGCATCCTGCGCCACGCGCCGTCGCTGCTGGCGTTCACCAACCCGACGGTGAACTCGTACCACCGCCTGGTCCCCGGCTTCGAGGCCCCGGTCAACCTGGTCTACTCGCAGCGCAACCGCTCGGCCGCGATGCGCATCCCGATCACGGGCTCGAACCCGAAGGCCAAGCGCGTCGAGTTCCGCGCCCCGGACCCGTCGTCCAACCCGTACCTGGCCTTCTCGGCGCTGCTCCTCGCGGGCCTGGACGGCATCAAGAACAAGATCGAGCCGGCGGAGCCGATCGACAAGGACCTCTACGAGCTGGCCCCGGAGGAGCACGCGGGCGTGGCCCAGGTCCCGACCTCCCTCCCGGCGGTCCTGGACGCCCTGGAGGCCGACAACGAGTACCTCCAGGCGGGCGGCGTGTTCACGTCCGACCTGATCGAGACGTGGATCGACTACAAGCGCACGAACGAAATCGCCCCGATCCAACTCCGCCCGCACCCGCACGAGTTCGAGCTCTATTACGACATCTAGGAACCCCGCGGACCGGGTTGCCCGGGCGGAGGAACCGCCCGCTCACAGCTCGTCGTCCGGTCGGTTCGCCTGTGTGGTCCCGTGGACCTTTCGAGGGCCGCCACCCCGTTGCCGGGGTGGCGGTCCTCGTCCGTGTCCCCCCGGTGGACCCCCGTCAGGGCCTTTCGGCCCCTCCTGGGTGGCGGGGTGCGGGAGCACACTTGGAGGTGGAGGGGGCAGGTGGGAGGAGGGATCATGCGTCATGCGCCGCATCTTGTCGCCGATGTGATGACGAATCCCGTCGTCGCCGTCGGGCCCGGGGCCGGGTTCAAGGAGATCGTCGAGACCCTGCGGGAGTGGAAGGTGAGCGCCGTTCCGGTGCTTGAGGGGGACGGGCGGGTCACCGGGGTGGTGTCCGAGGCCGATCTGCTCGGGAAGGAGGAGTTCCGGGACGCGGATCCCAGCCGGCTGGAGCAGCGGCGGCGGCTGGGCGATCTGCGGAAGGCCGGGGCCGTGAACGCCGGGGAGTTGATGAGCGCGCCCGCCGTCACCGTGCGGGAGGACGCGACGCTGGCCCAGGCCGCGCGGACCATGGAGCGGGGGAGGCTGAAGCGGCTGCCGGTGGTCGACGGCTCCGGGATGCTGCGCGGGATCGTCAGCCGGTCCGACCTGCTCAAGGTGTTCCTGCGGTCCGACGCCGACCTCGCCGAGGAGGTGCGCGTCGAGGTGGTCGAGCGGATCTTCCTGGTGTCCCGCGAGAACGTAAGGGTGACGGTCAACGACGGGGTCGTCACGCTCAGCGGCCGGGTCCGGGACACCGCGCTCGTACCGGTGGCGGCCCGGCTCGTCCGGGCCGTCGAGGGTGTCGTGGACGTCGAATGCGACCTGGTGGGCCCGCGTGCCGCGTCGATGGGGGCCTACTCCTCGGAGCTGCGGCCCTGACGTCCTGATCCGTTTGCCCCGGCCGTGTGCCCGTCGCACGCTGGAGGCATGACGTTCACAGCCTCGGCGCGGACGACGCGCGGCTGGGCCGTCGAGCGGCCCGGTCCCATCGGCACGCGCCCCCTGACCCCGGTACGGCGGCGGTCCCCCGACCCCGGTCCCCGTGATCTGCTGCTGCGGGTGGAGGCGTGCGGTGTGTGCCGGACGGATCTGCATCTGGCCGAAGGGGATCTGGAACCCCGGCGGCCCGCGGCCGTGCCCGGCCATGAGATCGTCGGCCGCGTCGTCGCCGTCGGTGACGGGGTGACGTCGTTCCGGCCCGGCGACCGGGCGGGCGGTGCCTGGCTGCGCTCCACGTGCGGGGAGTGCCGTTACTGCCTGGCCGGGCGGGAGAACCTCTGCCCCCGGTCCACCTACACGGGCTGGGACGAGGACGGCGGCTTCGCCGATCTGGCGCTGGTCCCGGCCGACTTCGCCTACCCGCTCCCGGAGTCCCACGACGCCGCCTCCCTCGCGCCCCTGCTGTGCGCCGGGATCATCGGCTACCGCGCGCTGCGCCGCTCCGCGCTGCCCCGGGGCGGGCGGCTCGGTATCTACGGTTTCGGCGCCTCGGCCCATCTGGCGGCCCAGGTCGCCCTGGCCGAGGGCGCCACCGTCCATGTGCTGACCAGATCGGCGCGGGCGCGTGCACTGGCCCTGAGTCTGGGTGCCGCCTCGGCCGGCGGCGCGTACGACAGCCCGCCCGAACCGCTCGACTCGGCCGTCCTGTTCGCCCCCGTGGGCGATCTGGTGCCGGTGGCGCTGGAGGCGCTGGACCGGTCCGGCACGCTCGCCGTCGCGGGCATCCATCT
This sequence comes from Streptomyces sp. NPDC104581, assembly GCF_055583685.1. Lineage (NCBI taxonomy): Bacteria > Bacillati > Actinomycetota > Actinomycetes > Kitasatosporales > Streptomycetaceae > Streptomyces > Streptomyces sp. NPDC104581. The sequence continues at coordinate 132,426 of NZ_JBVJNN010000006.1, read as the reverse complement.
CTCCGACATCCCCTCGCTGAACTACCAGCGGCATCTCTTCCAGGAGCGTGACCTGCGCAGCGTCACCTCCAACACCCGTCAGGACGGACGCGACTTCCTGGCCCTCGCCGAACGGATCGGTATCCGGGTCACCGTGAGCCCGTATCCGTTGAGCCGGGCGGACCAGGCGCTCGCCGATCTCGCGGGCGACCGGGTCAACGGCGCCGCCGTGCTCGTGCCCGGCTGACCCGGCCACGGCGCGGATCGGGACCGCGCGGATCGGGACCGCGCGGGTCGGGACCGCGCGGGTCGGGGCCACGCGGATCGTCGCGGCCGGGCCGGCCGGAGCCGGGAAGGTCGAGCCAGCGGGCGGTGCCGGGCGGGACCGCCGACGCGTGGTCCCCGACCACGACCCGTACGGGCCCCTCCGCCGACCGCGGCACGCCGACCCGTACCCGCTCCGCCCGGATCCGCAGGTCCACGTCCCAGTGGTCGCGGTAGCGGACGCCGACCCGGAACTTCGAGAGCTGGGGCAGTGGCGCCGGGTCGATCCACAGCCCGTCCTCCCGGGCTTCCAGCCCGGTCAGACAGCGCTGTACGAAATCCAGGGTGCCCGCCATCGCGCCCAGGTGGATGCCCTCGGCCGTGGTGCCGCCCTGGATGTCCGCCACGTCCCCGATCAGGGCCTCCTCGGCGTACGCCCATGCCTCGTCCCTGCGTGCCCTGGCCAGCACCCAGGCGCTGACCAGGGCACTGAGCGTCGATCCGTGGCTGGTGCGCGGCAGGTAGTAGTCGATCGTGGCCCGCCACGACTCGTCGTCGAGCCGGTGGCCGAGCTGCCGGAAGAGACCCGCGAGTTCCCGTGGGGGGAAGAGATGGCCGAGCATCAGCACGTCGGCCTGCTTGGACGCCTTGTACCGGTTGACCGAGTCGCCCTCGGCCTCCAGGATCCGGTCCAGCCTGCGGATGTCGCCGTACTGGTCGCGGTACCGGTCCCAGTCGAGTTCGCCGAGCGCCCCGTACCCCTCGAACTGGCTGATGACGCCGGCGTGGTAAGGCACATGGAGACGGTGCGCGATGTCGTCCCAGCGTTCGGGCTCGGCCGGGTCGATCCGGAGAAGCTCGAAGAGTTCCTGTCCGCGCGAGGGCGGGAGGGCGCGGCTGAGTTCCGCCGCGCGGGTCAGGACCCACGCCGCGGTGACGTTCGTGTACGCGTTGTCGTCGAGCCCCGGCACCGTGGCGTCCGGGTAGGCGTCGTGGTACTCGTCGGGGCCGACGACCCCCCGGACGCGGTACCGCTCGAACGACGGGTCCCAGACGGCCGAGTCCGCCCAGAAGCGGGCGATCTGGACGAGGATCTCCGCACCCTCGCCGTACAGGAACGCCGTGTCGCCGCTCGCCTGCGCGTACTGCCACACGTTGTACGCGATCGCCGATCCGACATGGTGCTGGAGGCGGGAGTGGTCGGGCAGCCAGCGGCCCGAGCGCGGATTCAGATGGAGTTCCTGCGACTCCTCACGCCCGTCGCTGCCGCTCTGCCACGGGTACATCGCCCCCGCGCGTCCCGCGTCCCGCGCGGCGCGGCAGGCCGCGGGCAGCCGCCGGTGGCGGTAGCGGAGCAGCGCCCGGGAGACCTCCGGGAAGTGCAGGTTGAGATAGGGCAGGACGAAGAGTTCGTCCCAGAAGACATGGCCGCGGTACGCCTCGCCGTGCAGCCCCCTGGCGGGTACCCCGACATCCAGGCCGGCGGTGTGCGGGGAGAGCGTCTGGAGTACGTGGAAAAGGTGCAGGCGCAGGATCACCCCCGCCTCCCCCGGCACGTCGAGAGCCGCCCGCCGCCAGATCTGCCGCCAGGCGCGCTGGTGCGAGGCGAGCAGCCGGGGGAAGTCCCTCGCCCGCCGTACGGCCTCGGTCGCGGCCGTGAGGGGGTCGCTGATGGCCGGATCGCGTGAGGTGTGGAGGGCGACCGTCTTGTCGACGGTCACCGTCTCGCCGCTCGCCACGGGAATGGTCAGGATCTGGACGGCCCGCCGGTCGGTGAGGCGTGTACGGGGCGGTGTGGCGTGGCCGGGCGCGCGGCCGGGGCGGGCGACGACCCGGGTCCGCGCGGCCAGTGCGACACGGATGTGGGAGTTGAGCGTGCGGCAGCACAGCCACACCAGGTCGCTCCGCCCGGGTGCGGTCCCGGTTGCGGTGCCGGTCGCCGTCCTCGCCAGGGCATCGGCGCCGGAACCGGCGCCCGTGCTCCACCCCGTCAGATGCAGGTTCGCGAGGTCCGCGTACCGTTCGACCCCTTCGTTGCGCACGTCACCGTCGAGCGCCGCCTCGACCTCCACCTCGCCCGTCCAGCCCTCGGCCGTGAACGAGGTGCGCTGCGCGGCCAGATGGGGCTCGTCCATGTGAACCAGCCGGCGCTGCTCCACACGCAGACGGCCCCCGCCACCGCCCTCCCCCGCCACCGTGTACACCGACCGCCGCGTGAGCGTGCCGTGCCGCAAGTCCAACGTCTGCCCGTGTTCCGTCAGTTCGGGACCGTCGGGCGCCAGCCACGGCCCGGGGCCCGCCCCTTCGGCGTGTACGCGGTAGCGCAGCGGCAGCCAGTCGGGCAGGTTGACCATGTCCTCGTTCTCGACCCGGCGCCCCGCGACGGTGGACGTCAACCGGTTGTAGCAGCCCGCCGCGTAGGTCCCGGGACGGTGCGAGGGCCCGTCGGACGTCTCGGACGCCGCCCCGCGCGTCGCGAAGTAGCCGTTGCCCAGGGTGCAGAGAGCTTCACGCAGGCGTTCGCGCTCCGGGTCGTAACCCTCGTACGTCCACGTCCAGGCGGGCGGGGTCCGGGCCCGGTCCGCCCGCGCCGTGCTCAACGCAGGGGCCCGTCACCGCCGTGGGTGACGGGATGCCAGGTCCAGTCGGCCACCTCCGGGAGGTCGGTGCCGTGCTCCCGGATCCAGGCGTGGTGCCGGAGGCGGGCGTCCTCCATGGCCTGTCGCGCCCGCGTGGCCCGGACCGCGAGCCCGGGGACACGGTCGATGACGTCCATGACGAGCTGGTAGCGGTCCATGTTGTTGAGCACCACCATGTCGAACGGGGTCGTGGTGGTGCCGGTCTCCCGGTAGCCGCGCACGTGCAGGTTCGGGTGGCCGTCGCGGCGGTAGGCGAGACGGTGGATCAGCCACGGGTAGCCGTGGTAGGCGAAGATCACCGGCCGGTCGCGGGTGAACAGCGCGTCGTACTGGCTGTCGGAGAGTCCGTGCGGATGTTCCGTCTCGGGAAGCAGCCTGGCCAGATCGACCACGTTGACGACGCGGAGCGCGAGCCGGGGAAGGTGACGGCGGATCAGCTGGGAGGCGGCGAGCACCTCCTGGGTCGGTACGTCTCCGGCACAGGCGAGCACCACGTCGGGCTCGTCCCCCTCCCGTTCGGTGCCCGCCCACTCCCAGACGCCCACGCCGCGTGCGCAGTGGGCGCGTGCCTCGTCCATGGTGAGCCAGTCGAAGGTGGGCTGCTTGCCGGCGACGACGACGTTGACGTAGTCACGGCTGTGCAGGACGTGCTCGGCGACGGAGAGCAGGGTGTTGGTGTCCGGCGGCAGATAGACCCGTACGACCTCGGGGCTCTTGTTCAGCACGTGGTCGACGAAGCCGGGGTCCTGGTGGGAGAAACCGTTGTGGTCCTGGCGCCAGACGTGCGACGTGAGCAGGTAGTTGAGGGAGGCGATCGGCCGGCGCCAGGGCAGGGCGCGGGACACCTTCAGCCACTTGATGTGCTGGTTGACCATCGAGTCCACGATGTGCACGAACGCCTCGTAGCAGGAGAAGAGGCCGTGCCGTCCGGTGAGCAGATACCCCTCCAGCCAGCCCTGGCAGGTGTGTTCGGAGAGGATCTCCATCACCCGGCCGTGCCGGTCGAGGTGTTCGTCCTCGCGCAGTGCCGTGGCCTGCCACGCCTTCCCGGTGGCCCCGTACAGCGACTGGAGCCGGTTGGACGCGGTCTCGTCCGGGCCGACGACACGGAAGTCGCGGCGCTCGGTCGTGGCCTCCATGACCGATTCGAGCAGGTCGCCCAGCACCCGCGTCGGTTCGTGCAGGCTCGCACCGGGACGGTCGACCCGCGCGGCGTACCGGTCGAGCGCGGGGACGGGCAGATCACGCAGCAGCAGGCCGCCGTTGGCGTGCGGGGTCGCGCCGAGGCGGCGCGCGCCCTCGGGCACGCAGGCCAGTACGTGCGGGAGCGGCCGGCCGTCACGGTCGAACAGCTCCTCCGGCCGGTAGGAGCGCAGCCATGCCTCCAACTGCCGAAGGTGGTCCGGGTTTTCGCGTACGGCGGGCAGCGGCACCTGGTGGGAGCGCCAGGTGCCCTCGACGGGCAGTCCGTCCACGGTGGCCGGTCCCGTCCAGCCCTTGGGGGTGCGCAGGACGATCACCGGCCAGCGCGGGCGTTCGGTGACACCGTCCTCGCGGGCGGTGCGCTGGATGAGGGCGATGGTGTCCAGCGCGGTGTCCATGGCCTCGGCCATGGCGCGGTGGACGGCGTACGGCTCGTCGCCCGTGACGTGCAGGACCTCGTGTCCGTAGCCGCGCAGCAGCTCGTCCAGTTCCTGCTCGGGGATGCGGGAGAGGACGGTCGGGTTGGCGATCTTGTAGCCGTTGAGGTGGAGGATCGGGAGGACCGCGCCGTCGCGGACCGGGTCGAGGAACTTGTTGGAGTGCCACGACGCCGCCAGGGGGCCGGTCTCCGCCTCGCCGTCGCCGATGACGCAGCCGACCAGCAGATCCGGATTGTCGAAGGCGGCCCCGTAGGCGTGGGAGAGGGAGTAGCCCAGCTCGCCGCCCTCGTGGATGGATCCGGGTGTCTCGGGCGCCACATGGCTGGGGACCCCGCCGGGGAAGGAGAACTGGCGGAAGAGGCGGGCCATGCCGTCCGTGTCCCGCCCGATGTCCGGGTACGTCTCGGAGTAGCTGCCCTCCAGCCAGGAGTTGGCGAGCACCGCCGGTCCGCCGTGGCCGGGCCCCCAGACGCACAGGGCGTCGCGGTCACGGGCCTTGACGACGCGGTTGAGATGGGTGTGGACGAGGTTGAGTCCCGGAGAGGTGCCCCAGTGGCCGAGGAGCCGGGGCTTGATGTGCTCCGGGCGCAGGGGCTCGTCGAGGAGCGGATTGGCCATGAGGTAGATCTGCCCGACGGCCAGATAGTTGGCTGCCCGCCAGTGCGCGACCAGGTCGGCCAGCTCCTCGTCGGTGACCGGGCCGCCGGGTCGGCCGGTACGCGTGCCGGTGCCGGTGCCGGTATCGGCTGGGGTGCCGGTGGCCGAATCGGTGGTCGGGTGAGCGGCCGAGTCGGTGGTCGGATCGTGCACCGGCGTACTCGCGTCTCGCATCGGTTCCTCCGGATCGTCGTGGAGCCGGGCGCCGTATTCCAGCGTCCCCCCGACGGGCGCTTCCGGCCAACGCACGGCAGCGGTCCTGCCCGCGCGTGAGGGGGCGGGGCGGGGCATGCACCCGGGACGGGGCGCCGGAGTCCTCCGGTCGTCGCATGGGCCCGTTCGGCCCTGGCCCGGTCCCGGAAGCTGGGTCACGATGGAAGCCGGGGGTTGGTCCACGACCGGTGGAGGGCCGCAATGAGCGAGGTGCGGGAGTTCTCGCCGTCGAACCCGATCCGGGTTTTCCTGCTCGACGACCACGAAGTCGTGCGGCGCGGCGTACAGGACCTTCTCGACGCCAAGCCGGACATCGAGGTGGTGGGCGACACGGGTACGGCCGCCCATACGCTGGCCCGGGGCCCGGCCCTGCGCCCGGATGTCGCCGTGCTCGACGTACGGATCCCGGACGGTGACGGAATCACCGTCTGCCGGGAGCTGCGCTCCCTGATGCCCCGCCTCGCGTGCCTGATGCTGACGTCGTTCGACGACGACGACGCGCTCCTCGACGCGATCATGGCCGGGGCCGCGGGATACGTGCTGAAGGAGATCAAGGGGTCGGACCTGGTCGCGGCCGTACGGACGGTCGCGTCCGGCCAGTCCATGCTCGACCCGGCGACCACGACGCGGCTGATGAAGAGTCTGCGCGGGGAGGAGGACGGGACGGAGTCCGAGCAGGACGTGCTGTCGCAGCTCTCGCCCCGTGAGCGGGAGATCCTCGCGCTGATCGGCGAGGGACTCACCAACCGGGAGATCGGCGGACGCCTCTATCTGTCGGAGAAGACGGTGAAGAACCACATCTCTCGGCTGCTGGCCAAACTCGGCGTCGAGCGGCGCATCCAGGCGGCCGTCCTCGCCACGCAGGCGGCCTCCCGGGCGGACGGTCATGGTGGCCGGCCCGACGGTCTCACGGGCGAGGGGCACTGAGCGGACGACCGCCGGCCGGACGGGCCCGGACAGGCCCGCCCCACGGACTCAGCGCGCGCTCACGGCGCGTGCCACCGCCGTCACCCGGTGGGCCGGTGGGCCGTGATTCGGTCCGCCGTCACTCGACCGGCAACGACATTTCGGCGCCGTGCGGGGCGTACACACCCAGCAGACGGACACGGGTCGCCTGGAGCCGGTCCGCCACCACCTCCAGCACCCGGCGGGTCAGTTCCAGGCCGAGGACGGGGTCCTCGTCGCACAGGGCGCGTACGGCGCGGGCGTCGAACTCGTCCGCCCGGACCATGCTGAACGCCTCGGCACCCAGACGCCAGGTGTACGGCGGCACCAGCCACGACCATCCGAGGAGATCGCCGTGGCCGAGCATCTCCAGCGTGCCGGCGTTCCGGCCGGGCCCGTGCAGATCGAGATTGACCGCTCCCGTACGGATGACCCAGAAGCGGTCCGCCGGACCCCGGTCCTCGAAGATCCGGGTGCCCGCCGCGAAGATCACCGGACGGGAGCATTTCATCAGACGCTCCCGTCCCTGGCCGGGGAGAGCGTTCAGCAGGGTCATGGTCATGGCCGTACCTCCCGGGTCCGCTCCGGCGACGGCCCCACCACCACGCCGGACGGGTCTTGCATCCAGACTGCCTGCCGTGGCGGGGTACGGGCAGGGGCCGTCCGGCATCGGGGGTGGGCCCGACCGGCCCGTTCGCCGCCCCGCGCGGGACGGGATCGGCGCGGGACTGGATCGCTCCGGGGGGGGCGGGGTCACCGGGGGACGACGGGCACCGTCCACACGAGCCGGGTGCCCCCCTCGTCCGGCGCGTCGAGCGTCATGGTGCCGTTCAGCCCGTGCGCCCGCTTCGCGAGGTTCGTCAGCCCGCTCCTGCGGCCCTCCGCCCCGATGCCCACTCCGTCGTCCGAGACCGTCAGCGTCAGGACACCACCGCGGACCACCAGCGACACCGAGGCCGAGGTGGCCCGCGCGTGCCGCGCGACGTTGCTGAGCGCCTCCGCCAGTACGGCGACGACATGCTCGGCCGCCTCCGGAGGAACATCCGTGTCGAGCAGGCCCTCCATGCGCAGGGACGGCGTGAAGCCGAGCGGGCGCACCGCCCGCTGGACCGTGTCGGTGACGCGCCCCCGCAGCCCCCGGTGGGAACGCCCCGCCTCACGGACCCGGAGTCCGAAGATCGTCGAGCGAATGATCTTGATGGTCTCGTCGAGGTCGTCCACGGCCCGCAGCAGCCGCTCCTGCGCGCCGGGGTGCTCGACGAACCGGACGACGCTCTGGAGGGTCATCCCCGTGGCGAAGAGCCGCTGGATCGCCAGATCGTGCAGGTCCCGGGCGATTCGGTCCCGGTCCTCCAGCACGGTCATCTGCTCGGAGGCGTGCCGGCGCTCGGCGAGTTCCATGGCCAGCGCCGCCTGCGCGGCGAAGGTCTGGAGGGGTGCCGTCTCGGTCGGGGTGAACAGCGCGCCCGACCGGAGCCTGGCCAGCAGCAGGACCCCCCGGACCTCCTCGCTGGCGATCATCGGCACCGCGACGGCCGGTCCCAGACCGCCCCAGCGCGCCGGTCCCGCGGTGATCCTGGGATCGTGCTCCACATCGGCGCTGATGAGCGGCTTCCCGGCGTGCAGGGCGGCACCGACGAACGAGCCCCGGCGGGGCAGCAGCAGACCCCGGTGGGCGTCGGCGTCGACCCCGGCGGCCAGGGCGACGCGCAGCGACGTACCGTCCCTGTCGGGGAGGGCCAGCACCCCGAGGTCGGCGGAGAGGATGTGGCGCGCCCGGTCGACGATCAGCCGCAGCACCTGTGTCTCGTCCGCGCCGGACAGCAGGTCGGCGACGACCGCCGCGTTGGCCCGCAGCCAGCTCTGTCTGTCGCGCGCGGTCTCGTAGAGCCGGGCGTTCTCGATCGCCACCCCGGCGGCCACGGCGAGCGTGGACAGGACGGTCTCGTCGTCGTCGTCGAAGTCCCCGCCGCCGCGCTTCTCGGTCAGGTAGAGGTTGCCGAACACGTTGTCGCGGACCCTGATCGGCACACCGAGGAACGAGTGCATGGGGGGATGGTTCGGCGGAAAGCCGTAGGACGCCGGATGAGTCGTCAGGTCCGACAGGCGCAACGTCCTGGGGTGGCGGATGAGTTCACCCAGGATGCCGTGGCCGCGGGGAAGGTGTCCGATGGCGGCGGCCCGGTCCGCGTCGACGCCGACCGTCACGAACTGCGACAGGCTCGTGTCCTCCCCGACGACCCCCAGCGCTCCGTACTCGGCGTCCACCAGCACCACCGCGGCCTCCACGATGCGCCGCAGCACCTGCGGGAGGTCCAGCTCCCGGCCGACGGAGAGCACGGCCTGGAGCAGACTCTGCACCGTCTCGGGCTTTCCGTGCTGCACGGCGCCGAGCTGCGCCCGCAGCTCGGCGGGCAGGACGTCCTCCGGCCCCCGTACGTCGTCGCCGTACCCGCCCGTGTCGCCGCCGTCGTCGCCCACGAGTCCTCCGTCGGGGCAGTCCTGCCGTCGGGCCTCCACGAGGCCGCAGTTCCACGGTAGCGACTGCCTCCGTCGGCGCATCCCGGGACGCCGCCCCGGCCGGGCGGCGAGCGCGGTGGGACGCCGCCCCGGCAGGCGGAGGGCGGGCCCGTCCCCGGCGGGGACTCAGGCGCGTGGGCGGCTCCCCGCCGGAGGCGGATTCGTCACCGGGCGCCGGTGGTGCCGCTGCCGGATCCGGCGCCCGGTGATCTCGGCCGGGGTGACCGCGATCCACAGGCCGCGGTCGCCGCCGGCCCAGGGCATCGTGTGGGCCCGTTCCTCCAGCCGCAGTACGCGCTCCGGATCGGTGACGGCGTGGCCGTCACCCACGACGAGGACGCTCCAGCCCTGGCTGAACGCCTCGTCGATGTGGTCCACCTCGAACGCGACCGCCTGGTCACGGGCCACGGCGGGCGCCGCTTCCGGTGAGGTCCTGAAAGCCACCACCTCGTCGTCGACCGTGTAGTTCACGGGGTACACGGCGGGCGCGCCGTGCCGCGTCACGGCCACTCTGCCCACCCCGTGGGTGGACAGGAGCCGCCGGCACTCGCGGGCGTCCAGAGCGGTCAGCTCCGGCTCGTTCCCCGCCGCCCCCAGGCCCGGCGGAAGATCGGCCGTCCCGCCGACCAGCTCCGTGACGGTGGTCTCCAGCGCGTCGGCCAGGCGCAGCAGGAAGCCGGTCCCGGGCGCCGCCGCCCACTCCTCCAGGTACTGGATGTAGCCGGGCGCCGAGCCCGCCCGCACCGCGACGTCCTCACGGGTCAGCCCCAGCTCCTGGCGCCTGGCCGTCACCCGCCGGCCGAGATCGGACCGGTGCGGTACGGGCGCGTCGGGCCGGAACCCCTGGTCCGGCTCGGTGCCGGTCATCGTGGTCGCCTCCTCCGTGTTCGCTTCCGGTGCGGCTCTCCGGTTCGGCGTTCGCCTCCGGTGTCAGCCGTGCGGGACGATCGCGACCGGGCACGGCGCGTGGTGCACCGCCGCGCCGAGGACGTTGCCCACCCGGACCGCAGTCCTCGGGTGGCTCTCGCGGCGGCCCACGACCAGCAGGCCGGCGCCCGCCGCTCCCCGTACGAGGGCCCTCGCCGGACTCTCCGCCCGCACGCTGTCGACCACCGGCACATCGGGGTACTTCTCGCGCCAGGGACGCAGGGCGTCGGCCAGTTCCCGTCGGGCGCCCCTGATGACGACGCGGGGCAGATACGGGTCGGCGACGACGCCGCCCCGTGTGTAGGCGGAGGCGGGCAGATTCCGGCCGTGCACGGCGCGCAGGGTGGCACCCCGCCGGGCCGCGGTGGAGAACGCGAACTCCAGCAGTTCGTCGCACGGACCGTGCAGCCCGAGGGCCACCGCCACGTCGTCCTCACCGGTGGCCGGTACGGAGTCGTCACGCTCCCGCACGAACACGGTCGGGGCGCGCGCCCGCACCATCAGGTGCAGTCCGATGTCGCCGAGGAAGTAGCTCGCCAGAGGTGCCATGTCCCGCGAGCCGAGCACCAGCAGCTCCGACTCCTCCGCCGCGGCCAGCAGCGCGTCCACCGGATCCTCCGCGACCAGGTCCTCGACGAGGGGCAGACCGGGGTGGAGCGGCTCGACGCTTCGGCGTGCCTGTTCGACGATCCACTTCGGCCAGTAGTTCGGGTCGTCCTCGGCGGTGGGCGGCCGGCCCCACTCCTCGGCGAGCAGCACCCACGCGTGCATCATCCGCAGGGTCACCCCGCGCAGCTCCGCCTCCCGCGCCGCCCAGCGGGCGGCGGTGAGGGATTCGGGCGTGCCGTCGAGGCCGACGGTCACGGCACGGTTCATGACGTCCCCCTTCCGGGTACGGGCCGCCGGGGACCGGGCCCACACCGTCCAGCGTGACTCCGGTGGCCACGGCGCGGCAGGTGCCACTCGGCCCTGCCGGGCGACGACAGGCCCCGGGTCCGCCGGCCGCGAGGGACCGGCCCGGCCTCGGTAAGGGGGACGGTCGGCCCCTGCCGGGGAACCCGTCGTACCGCCACGCTGGAGTTACGACGAGTCCCCGGGAGGCGCCGTGTCCGTACAGACGATCGACGAGCTGACGGTGACGGGGCTCGTGTCCGACGCCATCGCCGCGCCGTCGATGCACAACGCACAGCCGTGGCTGTTCCGGTACGCCCCGGCGACCGGCACCCTCACGATGTTCGCGGACCTCTCCCGCGCCATGCCGCACGAGGACCGGGACGGGCGGGGACTGCACGTGGGGTGCGGGGCCGCGCTCCTCAATCTGCGGGTGGCGCTCGCCCGTCTCGGCCGGCGCTGCGAGACGACGCTGCTCCCCGATCCGGCGGCTCCCGAGTGGCTGGCGACCGTACGGATCGGCCCACCCACGACCGCGGACGCTTTGGCCGAGCTGTATCCGGCGATCCGTGAACGGCACACGAGCCGGTTCCCGTTCGCCGAGCGGGAGATTCCGCCGGCCCTGCGGGACACGCTCGGGGGCGCCGCCGGCCTTGAGGGCGCGGAGCTGACTTTCCTCTCCGGGCCGCACCTGAAGTCCGTGCTGGACCTGATCGCGGACGCCGAGGGCTACAGCCGCATGGATCCCGGGCGGGACGCGGAGCGGGCGGAGTGGACGAGGAACTCCGGGGCGGATGCCGTCGGCGACGGGGTGCCGGAGTACGCGTTCGGCCCGCGCAAACGCGGCGGGACCGCGCCCGCCCGCGACTTCGCCGGGCTCGGCACGGTGCGGGGCCGGCCCATGGCCGACTTCGAGGAACGGCCCCAACTGGCCCTGCTGAGCACGGCGGCGGACGAGCCGGCCGACTGGCTGCGGGCGGGTCAGGCACTGGAACGGCTGCTTCTCGTCGCCACCCGACACGGGCTGCGGAGTTCCTTCGCCACCCAGGCCCTCGAATGGTCCGACCTGCGGTGGCTGCTGCGCGATCCGGTCTCGGGCAGGGGGCACGTCCAGATGGTGCTGCGGCTGGGTTACGGCCCGCGGGGGCCCCGGACACCACGCCGGTCGGTCCACGAGGTGCTCACGTTCGACGGCTGACCGGTACCGGCGTCCGACCGGCTCGACGGCTGACCGGTTCGGCGGCTGACCGGTTCGCGGGCCCGTCGCTTTCGAGGTGCTGGGCGGTACGAAAGCACCACCGGCGCACAGGAGGAGAGGTCGTGGGAGTGATGGAGCTTCCGGTGGTCGCGGGAGTCGACGGGTCGGAGGGCAGCCTGCGCGCGCTGGACTGGGCGGTTCCCGAGGCGGCGCGCCGCGGCCTGCCGCTGAGGATCGTGCACGCGTCGGTCTGGGAGCACTTCGAGGGCGTACGGTCCGGGCCCGGCGCGGACATCCCGTCCGAGCAGGTGTACGCGGAGAGCCTCGTCGCCCTGTCGGAGGAGCGGGCGCGCGGTCTCTCCGCCGAGGTGAAGGTGTCCACCGACATCCGGCCCGAGGAGCCCGTGACGGCGCTCCTGGAGGAGGCGGACGACGCCGCGCTGCTGGTGCTGGGCTCCCGGGGACACGGCCCGGTCGGCGGCATGCTGCTGGGATCGGTGGGTCTGTCCGTCGCCGCGCGGGCCCGCTGCCCGGTCGTCGTGGTCAGGGGCGGCGAATCCGGGGGGCGGACCGGCCCCGGGCGGGTCGTCCTCGGAGTCGGGGACGGCGCCGCGAGCGGGGCGACGGCGCGCTTCGCGTACCGCGAGGCCCGGTCGCGGGGGTGTGAACTCGTGGCCGTGCGCGCCTGGCAGGATCCGCGTCGTCCGGTCGTACGCCGCTCGTCGGCCCGCAGCGGTCGATCGACGGAGCGTCGGCTGCGGGCGGACGAGTACGTGGACACCGCCCTGTCCGCCGTGGGCGACGACCTCGCCGGGGTGACCGTCCGCCGGAAGGTCGTGCGGGGCGCGGCGCACCAGACGCTGCTGGAGACGGCGGCCCCCGCGGATCTGCTGGTCGTCGGCGCCCGGCGGCGGCACGGGGCCTTCGGTCTCCAGCTCGGGCAGGTGGGTCACGCGGTGCTGCACTACGCGCCCTGTCCGGTCGCGATCGTGCCCGAGCGCGAGTGAGGCAGGTGCGGTATGACACGTCCGGTGGTCGTCGGTATGAACAACACGGCGGGGAGCCTCGGCGCGGCGTACTGGGGCGCGCACGAGGCGTCGCTCAGGGACGCGCCCCTGCGGCTCGTCAGCGCCTGGGAGTGGCAGCCGTACGCGCGGGCGTCGCTCGGCTCGAACGAGACGGCCGAGCAGTGGTCCCGCCGGGTCCCGGTGGAGACGGCGGCGGAGATCCAGTGCCGTTACCCGCGTCTCGACATCACGACGGAGCGGTTGACGGGGCCTCCCCCGGAGATGCTGCGCCGGGCGGCATCGGAGAGCCTGCTGCTGGCCATCGGCGTCGGAGGCCTGGGCGGACGCACCGGGTTCCTCGGGGGGTCGGTGGCGTCGGCCACCGTGTCGGCCGCCGAGCGGCCCGTCGTGCTCGTCGGTTCCGGCCGTGGGGCGCCGGAGCCGGGTGGGAAGGCGCCGGGCGGCGGGTACCCCGGCCCGGGGACGGCCGGGGACCCGGTGACCGGCCCGGGGGCGGCGGCGGGCCCGGTGACCGGTCCCGAGACGGCCGCCGACCCGGTGACCTCGGGCCCGGTGGTCGTCGGCGTCGATCTCGGCCGGCCGGGCGAGGAGGCGCTCGCCTTTGCCTTCGAAGCGGCGTCACTCCGCTCGGCACGGCTCGAAGTGATCCACCGTCGGCACCGTCCCCCCGCCCGGGACGAGGAGTCGCTCCAGCACACTCTGGCGCCGTGGTTCGAGCGCTATCCGGACGTCGCCGTCCGGGAGCACTCCGTGATCGGCGGGCCCGCCCGGGAGCTGACGGACGCCGGTGACGGGGCGGCACTGGTGGTGCTCGGCCTCGGGGCGCGCCGTCACCGGCGGGGTGCCCGTGTCGGGCACGTGAACCACACGGTCCTGCACCGCTGTTCCGCCCCGGTGGCCGTCGTCCCGCGGGCGTAGGACTCGGGGTCTACGGTGCCGGCGCCGACCGGGCGGCCGTCGCACCGGTGTGATGGCGGCCGATCGGCAGCATCAGCGGTCTCCCCGAGACGGGGTCCTCGATGATGCGGCTGTCGAGGCCGAACACCGTGCGCACGGTGTCCCTGGTCAGTACGTCGGCCGGGGCGCCGAAGGCGTGGAGCCGGCCCCCGGCGAGCGCGATGAGGTGATCGGCGTACCTGGCCGCGAGGTTGAGGTCGTGCAGCACCATCACGATGGTGGTGCCGCGTGCCTCGTTCAGGTCGGTCAGCAGATCGAGGACCTCGATCTGGTGGCTCGCGTCGAGGAAGGTGGTGGGCTCGTCCAGGAGCAGCAGATCGGTCCGCTGAGCGAGCGCCATCGCGATCCAGACGCGCTGGCGCTGGCCGCCGGAGAGTTCGTCGACCGCCCTGTCCGCGAGGGAGGCGGTCCGCGTCGCCGCCAGGGCGGACGCCACCGCCTCGTCGTCCTCCTTCTTCCAGCGGGAGAAGGCGCTCTGGTGCGGGTGCCGGCCGCGGCCGACGAGATCCGCCACGGTGATGCCCTCGGGCGCGACCGGAGACTGCGGCAACAGGCCGAGCGTACGGGCCAGTTGCTTGGCGGGCAGCCGGTGCACCTCCTTGCCGTCCAGTACGACCCGGCCTTCGCGTGGTGCGAGCAGACGGGACATCGAGCGCAGCAGCGTCGACTTCCCGCAGGCGTTGGCGCCGACGATCACCGTGATCGCGCCGGGCGGCACGGCCAGGTCGAGGGATTCGATGACGGTGCGGTCGCCGTAACCGAGGGTGAGGTGTTCGGCGGCGAGTGTGTGGGTCGTGGTCATGTCGAGCCTCCCGCCCGGTTGGTGCGGATGATCAGGTGGACGAGGTAGGGGGCGCCGAGTACGCCGGTGACGACGCCGACCGGGTAGCGGGCACCGAAGGCGTACTGGCCGCAGAAGTCGGCGACGAGCACCAGCAGGGCGCCGACCAGCCCGGCGGGCACCAGCAGGGAGGTGCCCGCGCCCACGACGCGGGCCGCGATGGGCCCGGAGAGGAACGCCACGAACGCGATGGGCCCGGCCGCCGCCGTGGCGAAGGCGATGAGCCCGACGGCGGCGACGATCACGGTGACGCGGGTGCGTTCGACCCGTACGCCGAGAGCCGCCGCGGTGTCGTCGCCGAGCCGCATCGCCGAGAGGTCGCGTGACCTGGCCAGCAGCACGGGTGTCAGTACGGCGAGGGCGACGAGGGCGGGGACGGTCTGGTCCCAGGTCGCGCCGTTGAGGCTGCCGGTCAGCCAGCGCATCGCCTCCTGGAGGTCCCACTCGGCGGCCTGCGACAGGACGTACGAGGTGGTGCTCTCCAGCATCGCGGAGATCCCGATGCCGATCAGGATGAGCCGGGCGCCGACGACACCTCCCCGGAACGCCAGGCCGTAGACCAGGATCGCCACCGCGAGGGCCGCGACGATGGCGAGGACCGACACCTGGGTCCCGCCGAGGGACAGCGTCACGATCGCGATCGCCGCGGCGGCGCTCGCGCCGGAGCTGATGCCGATGATGTCGGGGCTGGCGAGCGGGTTGCGGAGCATCGTCTGGAAGGTGATGCCGGCCAGACCGAAGCTGAATCCCGCCACGACGGCGAGGACGGCGCGTGGCAGCCGGAGCCGGCCGACCGTGAAGGAGGCGCCGGGCACCTGTTCGCCGAGGATCACCCGGATCACGTCGCCCGGCGGGTAGTTGGTCCGGCCGGCCATCAGGGTCAGGGCGAACACGGCGACGACCAGGACGGCGAGCACGGTGACGACGACGCGGCGCCGGGACGCGCGGCGCAGCCGCCCGCGGGCGACGGCGTCGACGGCGGCGCTGCCGGGGGGCTCGACGGACGCCGGCCGGGTGAGGATCTCGGCGCTCACAGGGCACGCACCTTCTGACGGCGGACGATGTAGATGAAGAACGGGGCGCCGATCAGCGCCGTCACGATGCCCACGTCGATCTCGGCGGGGCGTGCCACGACCCGTCCGACCACGTCGGCGACGGTGAGCAGCGCCGCGCCGAGCAGTACGGAGAACGGCAGCAGCCAGCGGTGGTCGACACCGACCAGCAGACGGCAGGCGTGCGGTACGACGAGGCCGACGAAGGCGATCGGGCCGGCGACCGCGGTGGCGGCGCCGCACAGGAGTACGGCGCCGAGCGCCGCCACGGCGCGTGCGACGGCGACGCGTTCGCCGAGCCCGGCGGCGAGTTCGTCGCCCAGGGCCAGCGAGTTCAGGGCACGCGCCGACAGCAGGCAGAGCGCGAACCCGGCGAGAAGGAACGGCAGGATGTGCCCGATCCGCTCGAAGGACGCACCCCCGACGCCGCCGATCTGCCAGAGCCGGAAGCTTCCCGCGATGTCGTTTCGGGGCAGGACGACGGCGCTGACGAGCGAGGCGAACGCCGCGGAGGTGGCGGCGCCGGCGAGCGCGAGCTTGAGCGGTGTGGCACCGCCCCGTCCGAGCGTCCCGACGGCGTAGACGAATCCGGCCGAGAGCGCCGCGCCCGCGGTCGCGACCCAGATGTACCCGGTCGGCGAGGTCAGCCCGAAGAAGGCGACGGCGCTGACGACGGCGAGCGAGGCGCCCATGTTGACCCCGAGGATGCCGGGGTCGGCCAGCGGGTTACGGGTCACGCCCTGCATCACGGCCCCGGCCAGCCCGAGCGCCCCGCCGACGACGACCGCGAGCACCGTACGCGGCACCCGTTTCGTGGCGGCGGCCTGTTCCAGCGTCCCGTCCGCGCCTGCGAGCGCGGCCCAGACATCCTCCCAGGCGACGTCGCGCGACCCGAAGGCGAGCGACGCGACCATGACGCCCGCCAGCACCAGGACGGCCAGCAGCGACCACAACACCCGCGACCCGACGCGCTGTCGCGGCGGTGCCGCGTGAGGAGCCGGGGGGCCGGCCGGCCCCGGCGGCAGCGGGCCGGGACCGTCCGGGGGTGGTGTCACTTCGTCTTGTCCGCGGCCTCGGCGAGCGCGGCGACGTAGTCGTCCAGCACCCAGGAGATCGACAGCGGTGTCGGGTTCGCGGCCGTCGCCAGCGGTGCGTCGCCCGGCAGGAGGTAGGCCGAACCCCGGTTGATCGCGGGGATCTTCGACAGCAGCGGGTCCTGGCGGAACGAGGCGAGCAGTTCGCCCGACTCGTCGCCGTACCCCGTGATGATGTCGACGTCGTCGAAGACGTCGATCTGTTCGGCGCTCTGCGTCAGGGCGAACTTCTTCGTGCCCTCGGACGCCTTCGCGATGCTGCCGGGGATCTCCAGGCCGAGGTCCTCGAAGAACTGGGTCCGGGTGTCGTGCGCCGTGTAGAAGCCGATCTCGCTCACGTCGTTCGGGTCGACGTGCGTCATGAACATCGCCGACTTGCCCTTGAGCTGGGGGTACTTGGCGACCGTGGTGGCGATGTCGCCCTCCAGGTCCTTGATCAGCTTCTCGCCCTCGTCGGCGAGCCCGATGGCCTCGCTGTTCGTCCGGATGATCTCGCGCCAGGGGGTCGCCCACGCCGCCTCCGGGTACGCCACCACGGGCGCGATCTCGCTGAGCGTGTCGTAGTCCTGCCGGGTGAGCCCGGAGTAGGCGGCCAGGATGACATCGGGCTCCGTGTCGGCCACGGCCTCGAAGTCGATTCCGTCGGTCTCGTCGAAGAGCACCGGTGTGTCCGCGTCGAGTTCGTCGAGCCGTTCGGCGGTCCAGGGCAGGACACCGTCGTCGTTGTCGTCGCCGAAGTTCGCCGCGGCCATGCCGACCGGCACGACGCCGAGCGCCAGCGGCACCTCGTCGTTGGCCCAGTTGACCGTGGCGACCCGCTCGGGCTTGGCCGGGATGGTGGTCTTACCCAGGGCGTGCTCGACCGTCAGGGGGAACCCGCTCGAACCGCCCTTCTCACCCTCGCCCCCGGTGTCGGCCGGGCCGCCGCCGCAGGCGACGAGACTCGACAGGGCGGCTGCCACGATGAGCGGGCGAAGACGGCGTGAAGGCATGGGTCCGTACTCAGCTTTCGGGAGATCAGGCGTGCGGGTCCTCGCACGGCCGGGCGGCGGGGCACGTCATGGGACGGCACGCCGAACATCTGGTTAGGTAAGGCTTACCTTCGCACCTTATGAGAGAGCGGCGCCGTGTCGCAATCAACCCTTTGAGACAGGGGCTGTAGCGATCGGGACATGAAGGCGCCGCTCAGCGCAGTCGGAAGGTCCCCGGAGTGAGCCCCGTCGTACGCCGGAAGGCCGCGCCGAACGCGCTCGCCGACCGGTAGCCCACCTGCTCCGCGACGGTCTCGACGTCCCAGCCGCGGGCGAGCAGCGCGACCGCGTGCTGCGCGCGCACCGCCGCGACCCAGCGCGCGAAACTCGTGCCCGTCTCGGTGTTGAACGCGCGGGTGACCGTGCGCGGGCTCACACCGAGCGCGGACGCCCACTCCGTCAGCGTCCGGGAGTCCCCCGGATTCTCACGCACCGCGTCGGCGACCGGCCGCAGCAGGGCGGAGGTGGGCACGTGTACGAGCAACTCGCGGGGCGACGGCGCGAGCACGTCGAACACCAGCGCCTCGGTCGCCGCTCGCGAAGCGGCGGAGAGCCCAGGGTCCCCGAGCCGCTCCAGCAACAGCCGCAGCAGCGGCGTGATCTCGACGGCCACCGGTGCGGGCGAGATCGAGGACGTGGTGCGGAAGCCGAAGAAACTCGCGCGGAACCAGGTGCCCGCGACCGCCGAACCGGAGTGCAGCGTGCCCGCGGGCATCCACAGCCCGAGCGTCGGGGTGACGGTCCACACCCGCGTACCCACCACCGCCGACGACGCCCCGCGTTCGTTCCACAGCAGCTCGTGGAAGGGGTGGGAGTGCTCGTCCCAGACGGTGTCGTGGACGACGACCTCGTCGTAACCCGCGATGACGAACGCCGGGTCCGTCCCGCCCGGCGCGAGCGCCGGCAGCGATCTGGTCACCGTGGTCATGCGCGGGCCCCGCCCGCACATGAGCCGGTGGACCGGCCGGGAGATCGCATACCGCCACCCTACGGCGGTCCCTCCCCCGCCCGCCGTCGCGGGCCGGCGGGGGCCTCGGCGGGACGGCTCTAGGATCGGCGGATGCCGAAGCAGCCGTCAGGTCCCGCCCGTCATGTGCCGCGACGGGCGCGCGCCGTGGTCGCCGTACTGGTCAGTGTGTGTGCGCTGCTCGGCACGGTGCGGCTCGTCGCGCCCGCCACCGGGGGCACGGAGGGCGAGCCCGGCGGCGTCCGCGCCCAGCTCGCCTTCATACGCGCGGCGTTGGACGACGGAGCCGGAGCCGAGGCGCAGCAGCAGTTCCCGGAGGGGTACTTCTTCCTGCACGCGCTGTACGGACTGAGCTGGGTCGAGCTGGGGATGCGCGAGCCGGCCGGTGCGGCGAGGGCCGAGGCGGTGCGGGAGTCACGGTGGGCCCTGGGGCGGCTGGACTCGGCTGACGGGCGGGCCGCGTTCAGCGCGGAACTGGTCCCGTCGTACGGGGTCTTCTACCGCGGCTGGACCAACTGGCTGCGCGGCGGCACCCTGATGCTGCGACCGGACGACGAGCGCGACGCCGCGCGGGTACGGCGGTTCGCGGACGACTCCGCCGCTCTCGGCGCGGCCTTCGACGACTCCCCGTCGCCGTATCTGGCGGCCTATCCGGGGCAGGCGTGGCCGGTGGACTCGACCGTGGCGATGGCCTCGCTGCGGCTGCACGACACGCTGCGCCCCGCCCGGTTCACCGGCACCGTGGAGCGGTGGACCGACGGGGTGCGACAGCGTCTCGACCCCCGTACGGGACTGCTGCCGCACCGCGTCGACCCCGGCACCGGCGACCCCCTGGAAGTCGCCAGAGGCACCTCTCAGAGCATCATCCAGCGTTTCCTTCCCGACATCGACCCGAATTTCGCCCGCGAGCAGTACGTGCGCTTCCGCGACCGGTTCGTCGTCACCCCGCTCGGCCTCGGGCCGACGACGAGGGAGTACCCCCGGGGCATGGAAGGCCCGGCCGACGTCGACTCCGGGCCGCTCCCCCTCGGCGTGAGCCTGTCCGCGACGGTCGTCACGCTCGGCGCGGCCCAGGTCCAGGGCGACACCCCGCTCGCCGAAGGGATCGCCAACTACGGCGAGTTGCTCGGCTTTCCGGTCCGCACCCCGTGGACGAAGCGTTACGCCTTCGGGCTGATCCCGATCGGTGACGCGTTCGTGGCCTGGTCGAAGACGGCCCGGCCGTGGGTGGCGGAGCCCCCGGCCCCGCCCCCGGCACACCTCTCGCCCTGGTGGCGCCTGCCCCTCCTGTCGCTCCTGCTGCTCGCCGGCGCCGCACCGTGGCTTCCGGCGCTGCTGCGCCGGCTGCCACGTCGGCGTCCCGTCCTCCGCGCTCAGGAGACCGGGCTCACGGGGTGATCCGCAGCGCGTCCACCATCCCCACCGAGGTACTGCGGTTGACGATCCTGATCGTGTGCGAACCGCGGGTGAGTCCCTGTTTCTGCCAGACGACCTGCTGGACCTGTCTCGCGCCGTCGGCTCTGAGATTCACGGTCGCCTGGAGGACGTTGTCCAGGTACACGTCGACCGTCCCCATGTCGCCGTTGCGTTCGGACAGGTACTGGATCCCGGTACCGGTGAACGTGTACGACGCGACCGCGTCCACGGTGGTGCTGTGGTGCGTGTCGTCGTTGAAGTCGCCGTAGCCGCGGCTGTTGGTGAGGTGCCAGTTGCTGTCGTAGGTGAGCGCCGTGTTGTTCACCATCGGGTCGGCGGTCGCGTTCGACCCCAGCGTGGAGCTGGTGCCGGCCAGGGACTTCATGCCCTGGTTCGCGCTGCCGGTGAGCTGTGTCGGGGTGTAGGAGCCGAGCGGCTTGGCGGTCCGCTCGACCACGTACACCTCGTTCGCCCCGGTGTTGAAGGTGATCTCGGCGCCGGCGGACGTCGTCACGACGGCGTTGTCGGAGGTCCTGCGGACCCTGACCTCCTGTGTCCCCCACGGGTTGACGACGCGGGCGGCGTTGCCGAACCGGCTCCTGATCCCGACGTATTTGACCTCACCGGCCTCCCTCTCCGAGCTGACCAGGAATCCGCCCTTGGCCAGCAGAGTGAATTTGCCGACGAAGGTGGAGTCGGTGGGGACGGCGGGGAAGACCCGGATCTTGTCGTTGTACGACTGGAGCAGCGATTCGTTGGTCGCCGCCAGATGCACACCGAGGTACTCGAAGACGCCGTTGGTGTTGCTGGTCATTCCGTTCGGATGGTTCTGGTACTTCTGGAGCATCGTCTTCATGCCCTGGAGCGTCTGATTCCCGAGTCCGAGCCTGGCGGCCTGGATCGCGTCGTTGGCCCATACGT
The DNA here is from genome assembly GCF_055583685.1 of Streptomyces sp. NPDC104581. Taxonomy (NCBI): domain Bacteria; kingdom Bacillati; phylum Actinomycetota; class Actinomycetes; order Kitasatosporales; family Streptomycetaceae; genus Streptomyces; species Streptomyces sp. NPDC104581. Next base: position 111,243 of record NZ_JBVJNN010000006.1, on the reverse strand, counting down.
TTCCGTACGGGAACGGCCTGGCGTTCCAGGTGTTGACCGCCTTCTGCTGGTCGGGATATCCGATGCCGGTGAGGTCGTAGGGCCAGATGATCTCGGCCGCGACGTTCTCGTTGTTGCGCGTCTGCGCGATCGGGGGTGTGTGGGGCAGATAGGTGTTGGCGCTCGTATCGGACGGATACGCGATCAGGTTGTCCAGGATGTTCTGCCACTGCGGACGCAGGGAGGCGTCCAGGCCGAGCTGGGCGCTCGCCTTGATGGCGAGCGGGAAAAGGGTGCGTACGGCGGCCAGGTCCGTGATCGCGTTGGGAACGTTCCAGTACGTCTCGTGCGAATGGGAGCTGGCCACGTAGTACTTGCCGGTCGAGCTGTTGAACGACAGCTTCGCCTGGTAGAACCTGGCGACCTCGCGCATGAACGGATAGGCCGTGTTCCGCAGGTAGGCGGTGTCGTTCGTGTACGCGTACTGGAGGTACATGTTGTACGCGGCCTCGGTGCCGGTCGACCAGATGTTGTTCGTGAAATCGCTGTTGACCGTGCCGCGCGCGTTCCCGTCCCAGCCCATGGTCTCCGGGACCCAGATGCCGTCCACGTTGTACCGGGTGCGGGTGTACGCCTTCAGGGCGTCGAAATTGCGGCTGTAGAGCCTGTTGAACCCGGCGATGAGATCGGTGTGGTCGGAGGCGAGGAACGAGTTGTAGATGTCCCGCTGGTTCCAGTACCAGTACGCGTTGCTCCATTTCGTGGCGTCCCCGGTGGCCCGGAAGACGCCGTTGATGAAGTGGGCGGGATAGTTCCCGTATCCGGCCGCCGCGATCATGTAGGTGGAGAGGTAGTAGATGTTCTCCATGTAGTCCGCTTCACGGGACCCGTTGGAGTACTGGACGAACGACTTCTGCCAGAACGCGTGCCACCAGTTGAGATAGGCGGTGTTGGTGCTCGCGTATCCGGTGGCCTTGACGGCCGCCAGCGCGCGCTTGGCCTCGGCGACCGAGTTGTGGCCGGGCGCGTTGAGCCGACTGCTCGCGGTGAACCAGATGGTGTAGCTGGAGTCCGGTGTGATCGACAGCCGCACCTTGCGGCCGTCGACGACCCGCGCCGTGTAGGAGGCGCCCTCCACGGTCGCGCCGAGGGTGTAGCCGAAGTTCTGCGGGTCGGACTGACCGCGGCTGAGCCCGGCGCCGGTGGAGTCCGCGTACGTGGACACGGTCCGCCAGGTGTCGATGTCCGGCACGTCACCGCTGTTGCCGAGGTTGGCGACGTCCCACAGGCTCAGGTCCAGCGTGATCGCGGAGACCCCCGGGCGGGTGTCCTCCACATGGATGCCCATGACCTCGGAGTCGGGCTGCCCCATCACCGTGACGGTGCGGTTGTCGTCGTACTTGGTGGTGAGGGTGCCGTCGTAGAGGGACAGGCGCTGCTGGAAGGAGGAATAGCCGCTGTCCATGGCCGGGGTGGTGGACAGGTTGATCAGCCCGGCGCCGAAGGCGGTCTGCTGGGAGGTGTCCACGCCGGACACCTGCATGTTGAGACCGTTGTTCTGCCAGGCCATCGCGCCGGTGCGGCCGTTGCCCACGGTCAGGCCGTGCTGGGGCTCGGTGGTCGGCCGGTTGTAGACGAGGTCGTGCTTGGACAGGTACTTGGCGTAGTCCACGTTCAGGGCGCCGGTGGAGGAGTTGAAGGCGGCGTCGGTGGGCGAGGCCGCGGCCGGTGACACGCCGGACAGGCCGCTCACGGCGCAGACGAGGACGAGGAGCACCCCGAGGAGGCGCGCGGTCCGGGTACTCCCGCCGGTCCGGGCGCTCCCGCCGGCGAACGCGTTCGCCCTCCCGGCGGACAGGCCCGTTCTCAGGGATCTCGTGGTGGTCACTGTGCATCACTCCCACGGCCGTTGACGGTTGCGGGGCGGCTGATGCCGGGCCCGGTGAAGGTGTAGCTGTCGAGGTCGAGAATGGCGCCGGAGCCTCCGGTGAAGACCACGAAGAGATCGGTCATCTCTCGGGGGCGCCCGTGGGCGCGGCTGAGCGAAGCGGTGACGGGTGGTCCACGGCTGGTCCGAAGCCGATCTTCGACGAGGCAGCGGCGTCGTCAGGCGTAGTGAACATCGGAGGTATAGGGGGGTCAAGGGTCGGCGTCGAACTATCCGAAGATTAGTTTTCCTTCATGACAAAATGTCCCCCTTGGCCTCTCCTTCCGAGAAGAGAGCGCTCAACAGGGCGTGCGGGGAAGGGAATCGGCCACCGGGATTGATCCGATCTCCGTGTGGGACCGGGGGTGCGGCGCGCTCAGCCGAGGTCGAGGACGGGGCGGACACCGAACTCGTCACCCATGCCCTCACCCTCGGGACCGTTGAGGAATTCGGCCATGCCGGGGTTGCGGTTGGCCGTCGCCAGGGGCAGCCAACCGACGAAGGCGCCGTAACCACCGCAGACCGCCTCCCCGCCGTCCCCGCCGTAGACGGACCCCGGGTCGGACGTCGCCTCCGACTCGTAGACGTCGCGGGCTATTCGCAGACCGAACGCGTTCGGCCGGAGCCGGAGGCCGCCCACGTCGTCGTGGTCCCCGTACGGCGCCCGGTCCAGCGGACAGGCGGCGCCCCAGCGGAACAGCGTCGGCGCGCCCGCCCCGCAGGCGTGCTCCCACTCGTCCGGAGCGGGCAGCCGCAGCCTCCGCTCCACGAGGAAGTCCGTGACGGAACCGGCCTCGTCGGGCAGCTCCCACGGCTCCACCGCCATCAGCACGGTCGGCACCGCGGCCGTACGCCCCGGCGTCAGGAACCGGGCGAGATGGTCCGTCAGGTCGTCGTCGAAGCCGAATCCACCGGCGAGGCTCTCCGTCCGGTAGGAGTCGAGCTGCTCCGGCAGGGGCCGCCAGCTCTCCAGGTCGAAGCCGACCGTCACCTCACCGCCGGGTATCAGCGCGAACCGCTGCCCGCCGCGCTCGATCACGGCGCGGTGCAGGAGACCACCGAGGTGGGACACGGCGACGAACTCCACCAGCCGCCCGTCCACCCGTCGCGCGGCATCGAGCGCGAGCCGGCGTGCGGCGTCCCGCTCCAGGGCGCGCCAGCGGTCGAAGGTGAGATCGGCGAGAGACATGGGGGAATTCTGGCACCCGGCACTGACAACCCCGTTCCCCGGCGACCGGGCGGACATCACACCCGCGCGCCTGCGCCGACCACCCACCGGACGAGCCGCGCGGCGGACGATCCGCGCACCGGCCGAACCGCGTGGCGGCCGGTTGTCGGTGGGCGATGTCACCATGAGTCACATGGAGAACCTGGGGTGGGCGGCGACGGGCCGCGTCGAGGCGGACGTCATCCGGACGGAGCGGCTGGTGCTGGTGCCGCAGCGGGTGGAGCACGCGCGGGAGATGGCGGAGGTGCTGGCCGACCCGGCGCTGCACACCTTCATCGGGGGTGCGCCCGCGACCGAGGACGAGTTGCGGTCGCGCTACGCGCGCATGGCGGCCGGGCCCGCCGATCCGGCCGAGTCCTGGTGCAACTGGGTCGTCCGGCTCACGGAGGGCGGGGAGGGGCAGGGGCCCTTGACGGGAACGGTCCAGGCGACGATCAGCCCGGCCGGGCCCGGGCTCGTCGCGGAGATCGCCTGGGTGGTGGGGACCGCCTTCCAGGGCCGGGGCATAGCGAGCGAGGCGGCGCGCGGGCTGGTCGGCTGGCTGGGACGGCGCTCGGTGCCCGACGTCGCCGCCCATGTCCACCCCGGCCACGCGGCGTCGGAGGCCGTCGCCCGCGCGGCGGGTCTGGAGCCCACCGACGAGTGGCACGACGGCGAGGTGCGGTGGGTCAGACGAGGAGCCAGGTGATCGCTGACAGGGACAGCATCGAGCAGAGCGTGGAGAGGATGACGGTGTCCCTGGCGAGGTCGGTGTTGAGCCGGTACTCGGACGCGAAGATGAAGGCGTTCTGAGCCGTCGGCAGTCCCGCGCAGACCACGACGGCGAACAGGGTGTGGCCGTCGAGCCCGAAGACCCAGTGGCCGACGGCGTAGGCGAGCAGCGGCTGGACCACGATCTTGAGGGCGACCAGCAGGGCCCGTTCGGCGCGTGCGGAGGAGTCCGCGCGCACCCGGGTGTTGAGGGACATGCCGAGGGCGAAGAGGGCGGCCGGGACGGCGGCGTCGCCGAGCAGTTCGAGCGGCGCCGTCGCCTCCGCGGGCAGGGGCGGGCCGAGTGCCGACACGGCCACCCCGGCGAGCGAGGCCGCGATGATCGGGTTGCGGAAGGGCAGTTGGAGCATCCGGGCGGCGCGTCCGCCGGTCTCGTGCCGGGCGTCCATATCGAGGAGGACGAGCACCACCGGCGCGACGAAAAGCATCTGGAAGAGGGCGACGGTGATGACGAAGGAGGTGTCGCCCAGGACGTGTACGGCCACCGGGATACCGAGGTTGGCGGAGTTGACGTAACCGGCCGCCATCGCGCCGATGCCCTGTTCGGCCCGGCCGCGCCGGAACACCCAGCGGCTGACCAGCAGTCCGGCGGTGAACACGACGGTCAGGCTGATGGCGAAGACGAGTACGCCGACGTTCAGCAGGGCGGTCACATCGGACCCGGCCATCGCCAGGAACAGCAGCGCAGGCATGGCGAAGGTGAAGGCGAAGCGTCCGAGGACGTCTTGGGCCCGGCTGCCGAGGATGTCGTGGCGCGCGGCCAGCCAGCCGAGGCCGGTGATCACCCAGATGGGCAGAAAGCCGAAGAGGACGGCGTTCATCGTGTCCGCGCACGGGTCGGCGGTCGCGACGGCTCCGTCGCCGGCGACCGGCGCACCTGGACGCGTATGTGTATGTGCCCGGCTTCGGAGGAGATCACCGGCCTCAGCATGCCGGACGCCGCTGCCGGCCGGGCACCCGGCCCCCGCGGGCCGGCCCTCCGGACACACGAGGGCCCGGTGCGGAACGGTGTCTCCACCGGCCCCTCACCGGACCCTCGCCGTCTCACGGCCCCCGTCCCTGGGTCGTGTCTTCGACGTGGCGCCGTTCACCCGCAGGGCCGGGGCCCGCGGCGGCCGGCGCGGTGCGTCGCGAGACGGAGGACCGGTCTCGTACCGGGCGTACCCGGCCGACTCCGACCACGCGGCGAGGCGCCGCGCCAGGCGCCGCGGGCCAGGCGGGACTCCGAAGACACGACCTGGGCGCGGTCGGCCCCCTCAGCGCCCGTAGCGGATCAGGGCACGCACCATGCGGCACGTCGTGTCGGACGGGGGATGTATCCCCATCAGCGACGCCGTCGCACGTATCTTCCGGTTGGACGCGTTCGCCGGGTGGTACACGCCCGAGTCGAGCAGGGCGATGGCGAGGCGCATGGCCTTGAGGCGGCGGTTGTGGCTCTCGTACCACTCACGGGGCTGTCCCGCGGGCAGTGGCTTGCGCTGCACGGTCCTGGCTGCTGGCTGTGTGATGTCGAAGAGCTTCGTCGTGATTGTGGCAACGGCCATCGGCGACCTCCCGGCACGGTGGTGGAACCCTCACGAACACTTACGATTCTACCGCCCCCCACTGACAATCGCCCCTGGCCAGACGGTGTTTGAGGGGGCTTCGACAGCGGTCGCCGGGAGGCATGGCGGGGCATGGCGGGGGCATGGCCGAGGAGGACGGACCGAAGGCGCGGGAGCGGATCAGCTGTCCCGGCGGCCTCCGGCGACCGGCTCCCCGGACTCCCCGTCCGCGGACATCAGTCCACCCGGCCGATCTGCTCCTGCGCCTCCGCGAGGATCTCCGTCAGGCGCAGGCCGAACCGCACGTCGCAGGCGTGCGGCCGGCCCGTGCGCGCCGCCGTGAGCAGCGCGTCGATCGCCGAACCGAAGATGTCCGCCGGGTCGCCCCAGCCCTCGGGAAGTACCGCCGTCCCGTGCTCGCCCCGCAGTTCGAGCCCGGCGCCCGCGCCCTTCTCCGGGGCGCTCAGGCTCAGCACCGCCGAACTCGTGACACCCGACGTGTGCGTGAGCACCAGATGCGTGAGGTCCGGCTCGGCCCGTACCGCCGTCACGCCCGTCACGTCGCCCAGGATCGGCAGCAGCGCGGAGAGCGCGTGCGGGCCCACGTCCCACAGGCCGCCCTTCTCGCGGCGCCAGGGCGATTCGGCGTAGGGGCTCTTGACGCCCGCGCCGTACAGCGCGCCGAGCCAGTGGGCGCGTGCGGTGAACCAGCCGCCCACCGCGGCCTGTTCCTCGACCCACTCCGCGCTCCCGGGCGCGAAGCGGAGTGTGCAGAAGACGAGTGAGGCGACACCGGCGCGTTCGGCGGCGTCCGCGACGGCGCGCGCGCCGGGCACGGTGGTCGCGACGGGCTTGTCCATGAGGAGGTGGCAGCCGGCCGCCGCCGCGCGGGCGGCGAGCGGGGCCTGGACGTCGGGCGGCAGGGCGAAGGCGACGGCGTCGCTCACGGCGAGCAGCGCGTCGAGCCCCTCCAGCCCGCCCGCACCGCCCGAGACGCCCGCACCACCGTCGCCGTCGATCCCGATACCGCCGGCGTACGCCTTGGTGTCGTGGGCGGCGGCGAGCGCGGCGGCGGCCTCGGGGCGCCGCCCCCAGACGCCGCTGAACACGACGTCCGGATGCGCCGCGATGGCGGGGGCGTGCGTGCGCTCGGCCCAGGGGCCGGTACCGAGGAGTGCGATGCGTAGCTGGCTCATACGGATCAGTGTGCCGCCCGCGCCCGCCCCGGCCCAGAGCGGCCCGGGAATCGGGTGGCGCCGTACGGGACCCCCGGTGCTGCGTTTCGAGGGCCGGCCGCGGGCCTCCGGGGCGACTTCCGGGACTTGCCTCCGAAGCAATCATTTCGCTGATCGCGCCCCCGTGCCCCGGCCGGCTTCGGCATGCGCGGAGCCGACGGGCGCACTGCCCGCCGCCGCCCGCTCCGTGCGCGCGTTCTCGACGCGCTGGAGTACGCCCCCGACCGGCTGGTGATCGTCCCGGACGGCTGGGACAACGCGCCTGCGGGGCCGGCGGGCGAGGCCCTGCGCGCTCTCGGGGGCGGGCTGTCGCTCTACTAGAGGGTTCGACGGCTCGCGGGAGACGACGGCCGCTGTCGGCAGGGAGGTCACGGCGGCCCTGACGGGCGCGGGTCTGCCGGTGGAGTGGGGACGGTTGGCCGGGGTCCGCGATCGACGTGCCGGACCCGGACTGGCGCAAGCGGCTCGGCTGACGGACATCCTCCGACGTCAGCCCCGTGAACGGGCCATGGAACGGCCGGAGGACACCGCCGTGCGTACCGACCGGTGAGAGAGCACTCCTGCCGCGCCCGCGTTTCTGCTTCAATGAGGTCATGGCCAGCCTTCAGCACGACGCGTCGGGTCGCATCGACCTTGAGCCGTTCTGGCCGTCCCGGCAGCATCACGACTTCGACCGGGTGTGTTGCCGCGCGAGGAACGCGCCGGCCCTCTAAAGCCTCTTCCCGGGCCTTCGGCCGTCGCGGATGACGTACGTCCCGTCCTGTCGACTCGACGACATCCTTCGCGCGAAAGAGCTGACCCCTCATGGCGAACTCCCGCCCTTTCTCCACCGTCACCGCGGCCACCGCCGCGGTATCCCCCGCCTCGGGCCGTCACCGGCTCCGAGCCGTCGACCGTGACGAGGTCGTGCCACCCGGCGCGGCCGTCACGGCAGGTGCGGCCGACCGGCTCGTGGACTTCCTGCCGCCCGGCTCCACCTGGCTGCCCGCTCCGGCGCACACCCTGCCGACGCTGCCCGGCCGGCCGCCGATGATCGGCTATCTCGTGCTCGTACCGGCCGATCAGCACCCGGTGGCCACCACCTCGCCCGTGCCGGGGCCCGCACCGGCTCCCGGCACGGGCGGGGGGCCGGTGCGGATCGACCCCGCCGAGCGGACCGTCGAGGTGGACGGCCGGCCGCTGGATCTGACGTACCTCGAATTCGAGCTGCTCGCCCATCTCGTGGCGCACCCCCACCGGGTGCACACCCGCGACCAGTTGGTGACCACCGTCTGGGGTTACGGACACGTGGGCGACGGCCGGACCGTGGATGTGCACGTGGCGAGGCTGCGCCGGAAGCTGGGTGTCGAGCACCGCCACACGATCCGTACGATCCGCCGCGTCGGCTACAAGTACGCGCCGTAGGAGCACGTGGGCACCGGGCCCCCGGCGCCCCCGGCGGGTGTGCGGCCCCCGCCGGGCGGACCGGCGGGGGCCGCACACGTGTGCGCCGCGGGCTAGACCGCCGAACCGGCCCGCGCGGCCCGCGCCCGTGCCACCGCGCCGAGGGCCACGTCCAGGACCAGGAACGCCACCAGCGTGATGCCGAGCAGCGGAACGAACCAGCCGGCCAGGGCGGCCGCCGCGATCAGCGGCAGCAGCACGGAGAGCGGGACCTTCCGCCACGCCCCGCGTGCCATCGGCTTGCCCACACCCAGCGTGCGGTCCTGGGTGGGCCTGCGCTGCCACCACATGCGATAGCCCCAGACGATGATGAGGATCAGCGAGAGGGCGAGTGCGGCGAGGAGCAGCTGGTTGACGACGCCGAACGTGAGGCCCATGTGGGCGTCGATGCCGATACGGGTGAGCTGTGCGAGCAACGGGTAGTCGGCGAAGCGCAGTTCGTCGATGATCAGTCCGGTGCCGGGGTCGACCGAGACGGAGTCCAGCCGCAGCGGGAACTGGTTGTCGCGCTGGGCGACGACGTAAGCGGTGCCCTCGGCGGGCGGCTTCACGGTCACCGGGCCGTCGAGTCCGGCCTGGCGCGCGGCGGTCAGGGCGTTGTCGAAGCCGATGTCCATGCCCTCGTGGTCACCGCCGGTCCCGCTGTCGCCGCCGTGCCCCTCGTGGCCCTCGTGCCCGTCGGCACCCCCAGCCGCGCCGTCGCCGCTGTCCAGTTCGGCGGAGACGACGGGGGTGGCTCCGCCGAGCTGGTCCTGGACCGCGCCGATGTTCTCGCCCGCGTACGTCGACCAGGTCAGGCCGGTCGCGGAGAGCGCCAGGAATCCCGCCGCGGCCCACATTCCGAGCGCGCCGTGCCTGCTGAGCGTCCTGCGGCGTCCGGTGGCGCCGCGTTCGGGCCGCAGCAGGGCCCGCTTCGAGGTTCTCCGGCGGCCGATCCAGAGCAGCAGCCCGCCGAGCGCCACGACCCACAGCCAACTGGCCGCCGTCTCGCTGTAGATACGGCCCGGCTCGCCGAGGTGCAGATGGCGGTGGAGTTCGGAGAGCCAGGTACGCAGCGGGAGGGCCCCCGAACTGCCGTAGCTGTCCAGCTCGCCGCGTATCTGGGCGGTGTGCGGGTCGACGAACACGGCCAGCGACTTGCTCTCCCCGCTGTCGGGCATCGTCATCAGGACGCGGGTGGACTCCTCGGCCTCGGAGGAGGGCCAGACGGCGGTGACCTTGCCGTCGGGGTGCGCGGCGCGCGCCGCCTCGACCTGCTGGGAGAGCATGGCCGTCCGGTCGCTGTCCGGGGAGCGCAGCTCCTGCCGGTAGACGATCTTCTCCGCCTGGTAGGAGAGCGAGTAGAGCAGGCCGCTGACGGCGGCGATCAGCAGGAGCGGGGCGATGAGCAGGCCGGCGTAGAAGTGCAGCCGCAGGACGAGCGGGCGCACGGCGCCCCAGGTGGTCGCGGGTGCGGCGGCCTTCCCGTCGTTCGCCTTCTTGCCGTTCGGCGTCCTGCCGTTCGCGTTCTTGCCGTTCGGCGTCCCGCCGTTCGGCTTCCGGGTGCCCGCTCTCTTGTCGTTCGGCTTCTCGGTGGCGGCGCGCGGGGAGCCGGCGCCCTGTACGGGGTCGTCAATGGCCATGACTGTCCTAGGAGTTGGCGTGACACGGGGAATCGACCCCCGGGTCCCGCCCAGGTCAGACCATGGCGGAGGCGGCCCCGGAGGCCGTCGTTCGGATCGGGAGCGCTCGGAGCGCGGGTGGTCCGCGCCGGGACACCGCGTGGGCCAGGACGGTGCCGCGCCGCCGGTGCGGCGCGCGGGTGCGGAGCCGGGGCCGTACGGGCGGCGGTACGGCGAGCGGCCGGGGCGCGGCGAGCAGCAGCCCCAGCGGGGTGAAGGCGAAGGCGGCGACGGTGCCGGCGAGCCGGAAGAACGCGGCCTCGCCGCGGGCCAGCCACAGTGCGCAGCCCGCGCCCGCGAGCAGGTGGGCGGCGAGCATGCCTGCCGAGGTGTCGCCCGCGGCGGCCAGGACGTCGGCCAGTCCGCCCCGCCCCGCGCTCCGCCCCATCTCCGCACCGGGGCCCATGCCCGTACCGGCGCCCATGCCCGCCGTGGGGTGGCCGTGGGCACGCGCCGGCATCGGGCCGTGCGTTCCCGCGGCGGAGAACGTCATGTGCAGCGCGCCCTGTGCGGTGAGCACGGCGGGTGCGATGAATCCGATGCCCCGGCGCCGGCCGCCCGCGAGCCACGACAGACAGGTGAGCACGGCGAAGGCCGCCGTGAGCACACCGAGCGGAATCTCGTGACCGGACCCGGCAGATACGGACGAATGCCCCACCGCCGCCAGTGTCACGCACACCGCCGCGAGGATCGCGGCCCGCAAGGCGCGCATCGGCGACCGGGCATCTGTCATGGTGCGCTCATGCTGCCATCCCCGTGACGCGTGCGGCAGATGGTGCTAACGCCGTTGACCTGCTATGCCCGCAGCAGAAGGGATCCGGTAATCGGACAGCCCCGTGGCAGGGTTCCCCCATGAGACTTCTGATACTGGGTGGTACGGAATTCGTGGGACGAGCCGTGGCCGGGGCCGCGCTCGCCCGCGGCTGGCCGGTGACCGTCTTCCACCGAGGGCACCACGAGCCGCCGGCGGGCGTCGGTGTCCTGCGCGGAGACCGCACCGCCCCGGACGGCCTCGCGGCCCTGACCGGCACGGCGGGCGGCGCGGCTCCCGAGTGGGACGTGGTCGTCGACACCTGGTCGGGCGCCCCGTCGGCGGTGCTCGACACGGCCCGGCTGCTGGCCGGCCGGGTGGGGCGCTACGCGTACGTGTCCAGCCGTTCCGTCTACGCGTACCCGACCCCGGCCGGGCTCACGGAGGACGGCCCGCTGGTGGAGGGCGCCGACGCAGGCGCCGGTCAGCGTGACTACGCGCGGGACAAGCGGGGCGGCGAGCTGGCCGCCGAGGCGGCCTTCGGCGACCGTGCGCTCCTGGTGCGCGCGGGGCTGATCCTCGGCCCCTGGGAGAACGTGGGGCGGCTGCCGTGGTGGCTGGGGCGGATCGCGCGCGGCGGACCGGTGCTGGCGCCCGGACCGCGTGACAACCCGTTGCAGTACATCGACGTGCGGGACCTGGCCGAGTGGACGCTCGACGCCGCGGCGCGCGGTCTCGGGGGCGCGTACAACCTGGTGAGCCCGCCCGGTCACACCACGATGGGCGGGCTGCTGGAGGCGTGTGTCGAGGCGACGGGGTCGGACGCCGAGCTGCGCTGGACGGATCCGGACACGATCCTCGCCGCCGGGGTCGAGCCGTGGACGGACCTGCCGGTCTGGCTGCCGCGCGGTGAGGCGCACGACATGATGCACCGCGGCGATGTCTCCAAGGCGCTGGCGGCGGGACTGCGGTGCCGGCCGGCCCGGGAGACCGTCCTCGACACCTGGGCCTGGCTCCGGTCGGTCGGCGGCACGGCACCGCAGCGTCCGGACCGCCCGGTGCTCGGGCTCGCGCCGGAGGTGGAGGCGGCTCTGCTGGGCCGGTGAGTGGTGCTGGCTACACCATCGATCGGGGGCCGAACCAGCTCCCGCCGTACGTATCCCGCCCGGCAGACTGATGCCCGTGCCCGCGGGCCGGGCGAGGGCCGGGGGCCGACGGGGCACGGGCGACGAGGAGAGGAACGGCGATGAACAGGACGAAGAAGGTGGCCGCGGAGGCGGCGGTGACCGCGGGGCGGGGGCTGGTGCTCGGGGTCACCGCGGTCGCGGGCTCGGTCACGCTGTTCGTCCTGTCGGTGCTCTCCGTCGTCTTCGTCGTCCTCGGTATCGGTGTCTTCACCACCCCGCACGTCCTGCGGGCGGTACGGGCGCACGCCAACCGGCGGCGGCTGCTCGCGGCGACCTGGTCGGACGTCAGGATCCCGGTCCCCTACCGGCCGATGCCCGCCGATCTGCGCACCGGTGTCACCGGCCAGGTGGAGCGGACCTCGCTCATGCTGAAGGACCCGGCGACCTGGCGGGACCTGGCGTGGCTGCTGGTGGACATGACGGCGGGCGCGATCACCGCCTTCGTCTCCCTGGGGCTGTTCGTCTACCCGGTGGAGGGTCTCGTGCTGGCGGCGGGGCTGTGGCGGGTCTTCGAGGAGGGCGGCTCGTACTGGTACGGATTCGTCCCCGTCCACAGTCAGTTCACGGGCGTGCTCGCCGCCCTGCTGGGCGCGGCGATCGCCGCGGTGGGCGTGCGGTACGCCAAGGACGTGCAGCGCGGTCACTTCCTGCTGGCCAGATCGCTGCTCGCGCCGGGCCAGGACCAGGAGCTGGAGCGGCGCGTCGCGCGTCTCACCGAGACCCGGCACGACGCCGTGGACACCTCGGCCGCCGAACTGCGCCGGATCGAGCGCGATCTGCACGACGGTGCGCAGGCCCGCCTGGTCGCCATGGGCATGGACCTCGGGACGATCGAGGCGCTCGTCGAGAAGGACCCGGCCAAGGCCAAGGAGCTGATCGCCCACGCCCGCAGGTCCTCGGCCGAGGCACTGACCGAACTGCGTGACCTGGTCAGGGGCATCCACCCGCCGGTGCTGGCGGAACGCGGACTGGGCGACGCGGTGCGGGCGCTGGCCCTGCGGCTGCCGGTGGGGACCGACGTACAGGTGGATCTGCCGGGCCGCGCCGAGGCCCCGGTGGAGTCGGCCGCGTACTTCGCGGTGAGCGAGATCCTCACCAACGCGATCAAGCACGCGAACGCGGACCGGGTCTGGATCGACATGACGTACGCGGAGTCGATGCTGCGGATCAGCGTCGGCGACAACGGAGTCGGCGGCGCGAGGGTCGGTGCCGGTACGGGGCTGAGCGGACTGGAGCGCCGACTCGGTACATTCGACGGCATCCTGGCCGTCAGCAGCCCCGCCGGCGGCCCCACCATGGTCACCGTGGAGATCCCTTGCGAGTTGTCCTAGCCGAAGATCTCTTCCTGCTCCGTGACGGCCTGGTCCGGATGCTGGAGGCGTACGACTTCGAGGTGCTGGCCGCCGTGGAGACCGGGCCGGAACTGACGAAGGCGTTCGCGGAGCTGGAGCCGGACGTCGCCGTCGTCGATGTGCGGCTCCCGCCGTCGCACACCGACGAGGGGCTCCAGTGCGCGCTCGCCGCCCGCAGGGAACGGCCCGGACTGCCCGTCCTCGTCCTGTCGCAGCACGTGGAGCAGTTGTACGCACGCGAGTTGCTGGCCGACGGCAACGGCGGCATCGGCTACCTGCTCAAGGACCGGGTCTTCGACGCCGACCAGTTCATCGACGCGGTGCGGCGGGTCGCGGGCGGCGGTACGGCGATGGACCCCCAGGTCATCCAGCAACTGCTGTCGCGCCGCGCCCAGGACGCGCCGATCGGCCGGCTGACGCCGCGTGAGCGCGAGGTGATGGAGCTGATGGCACAGGGGCGGTCGAACGCGGCGATCGCCGCCCAACTCGTGGTCACTGAGCGGGCGGTGTCGAAGCACACGTCGAACATCTTCGGGAAGCTGGGACTGCCGGTGTCGGACGACGACAATCGGCGGGTACTCGCGGTGATCGCCTATCTGGACCGGGGGCAGCAGCGGTGACGGACGGGGCGTGCCCGCGCCCGAGTTGCCCAAGGGGCCGCCGTGCGCGGTGTGTTGAGGAGGATCCGCCCGGTTTGTTGCTGGAGATTTCTATGAATTCCCGCGGCGGCTGAACAGGCCGCGAATGACGTCCGTATGGAACGGAGCGCTTCCTCCCCCCGCCGGAGATCCCCCTGAACCGGCACCGAAGCTTGAGGAGTTCCATGGGACGCACGTCAAGAAAACGCTCGACAGTGGCGAACCGGGCCATCGCGGCCTCGGCGGCCTTGATTCTGGGCGGGGGTGGGCTGGTAGCGGTAAATGTCTACGCATCCGCGGGAGAAGGCGGCTCCGGCCGGGATCAGCGCATCCAGAATGCCGGGCGCCAGATGTCCACCATCGACTGTCCCGAGGTCGTCAATGAGCTCACCAAGGTGCCGAGGCGGGCCCGTGCTCAGGTCGACCGGGAACTGGCCAGGATGGATTCGCAGATCACCGCCGCCTACAAACGGTTCGCCGACAACAAGACGCGGTTGGAGAGAGATCCGAAACTGACCGAGCGGAAGATCCTGAAACCGCTGAAGCAGAAGAGGCTCGCCAGCATCGAACGCATCCGTTCCGCGCTCAAGCGCGCGGGGCACTGGCAGAAGAACCTGGACTCGCTGGCCCCCTGCACCATGCGGCCCGACGACAGCACCAACGAGGGTGATCCGGGCGGCGGCCAGAACGGCGGGCAGAACGCCGGCCAGGACGGTGGCCAGGGCCAGAACGCGGGCCAGGACGGCGGGCAGGGCGGCGACAACGGAGGCAACGGGGGCCAGCCCCCCGGCAACGGCCCCGACGCCTCCGACTTCGTCGACATCGAGTCCATCGAGCCCAACATCCAGCAGCCCCAGGAGCAGGAGCAGGCTTCGACCGGCACCTTCACCACCGAGTGCGGGCGCAACGAGAACGGCCTCTTCAACTCGGACAACGTCATCGCCGCGCCCGGTGTGAGCAACGGCGCCCACCACAAGCACGACTACGTGGGCAACCAGGCCAACAACGCCTTCGCGAGCGACGACGACCTCGCGGGCGGTGAGACGACCTGCAACGAGCAGGGCGACAAGTCCACCTACTACTGGCCGGTGATCCGCCTCCAGAACGGTCAGAACGAGGACGACGCGAACGAGGACGGTGGCGGCAAGGACGGCAATGTCGGCGAGATCCAGACACCGTCCGAGGTCACGCTGCAATTCGTCGGGAACCCCACGACGAAGGTCACGGCCATGCCGCGATTCCTGCGGATCATCACCGGTGACGCCAAGGCGTTCGTCAACGGCGACGCCAACGCGAATGCCTCCTGGAGCTGCACCGGATTCGAGGACCGCCAGCTGAAGGACAAATACCCGATCTGCCCCGCGGGCAGCCAGGTGGTGCGTTCCTTCGCCTTCCAGAGCTGCTGGGACGGCCAGAACACCGACAGCGCGAATCACCGCACCCATGTGGCGTTCGCCGACGAGAACGGTCAGTGCCAGGAGGGATTCCAGGCCATTCCGCAGCTGAAGCAGCGGATCGTCTACGACCTCCCGCCGGGCCCCGGATTCGCGGTGGACTCGTTCCCCGAGCAGTTGCACAAGCCCATCACCGACCACGGTGACTTCATCAATGTCTTCGACGACGACGTGATGACGAAGATGGTCGACTGCATCAACACCGGCAAGGAATGCAACTAGCGATATGAGCTGAACCGCCGGCGCCGGACGGGGTCTCCCCCGTCCGCCGCTCGCGTGTGTCAGCCCTGCCCGTGGTGACCCGAGTGCCCTTCCCCGCCCTCGCCCTCGCCCTCGTTCTCACCGCTGCCGCCGCTCCCCGAATGGTGCTCGGGGGCCGTCTCGACCGTCCCGCCCAGCCGGCCGCGCAGCGTCTCGACGGTCTTCGCGTCGCCGCTGGCGACCCACTTCCTGCCGACGAGATACGAACCGCCGTAGTCGTTGGCCTCGTTGATCCACTCGCGCAGACCGCGGTCGGTCGCGAAGGTGGTGAGGATGTATCTGCCGTCCGAGGTCCGGCAGTTCGCCTGACGCAGCTCCTCCGCGTCGGTCTGCACGTTCGGATCACAGTCGGCCCGCTCGGCCAGTTGTTCGAGGCTCCCGGTCGCCGTCTTCGGCGTCCCGGGGGCCTCGTCGTTCGCGCCGCAGCCGCTCGACAGGGTCAGGGCCAGCACCGCCAGTGCCAGGGCGGGTGGGGGGAGTCCCGCACTCCGGGTGGACGACGCCGTTCTCACCACACGCCCCAGTCGGGGTCGCTCAGTACGCATTCGGCCATCGTGCCCTCTCGACAAGCCCCCGCGCGGGTGAACGAGGCATCACATCGTTGCCCACCCCCTGCCCCGTCATTAACGTGCGCTCCGCATGCACCTGTTGTCACACCCGCCGCAGAGGACCGCTGATGACCGAGCTGCCGAGCCCCACCCCTCCCGTCCCCGCGTCCGCGCCCGCCGCCCCCTCCAGACGCGTCCTGCTGGCGGGCGCCGGTGCGATCGGCGTCGGCACCGCACTGACCTCGCGCTCCGTCGCCGCGGCCCGCCCCGCCGCGCCGCCGTCCGCCCCGGCGCCCGCACCCGCGCCCTCCCCCGCGTCCGAGGGCACGGCGGCGGCATCCGCGACCGCCGCCGCGCGGGCCGCCGTGGAGCGGCTGCTGCCCACCCACGCCGCCCAGTTCCGATTCCGCGTGACCCCCGGCCCCGAGCGGTTCCGGGTCACCGGGTCCGCCGGCCGGATCGAGGTGTCGGGCACCGACGCCGGAGTCCTGCTCACCGGGGTGCACTGGTATCTGAAATACGTGTGCGGCGCCCACATCAGCTGGTCGGGCAGCCAACTCGACCTGCCCGCCACACTGCCCGCGCCCGGCGCCCCGCTGGAGCGCTCCGCGACCGTGCGGCACCGGTTCGCCTTCAACGACACGCACGACGGCTACACCGCCCCGTACGCCGACTGGCCGCGCTGGGAGCGGCTGCTGGACGTCCTCGCCCTGCACGGCTGCAACGAGGTACTGGTCACCACCGGCCAGGAGGCCGTCTACCACCGGCTGCTGACCGGCTTCGGCTACTCCGACACCGAGGCCCGCACGTGGCTGCCCGCGCCCTCGCACCAGCCGTGGTGGCTGTTGCAGAACATGAGCGAGTACGGCGGCCCGCTCTCCCCCGAGCTGATCGACGCCCGCGCCGTGCTCGGCCGCCGGATCACCGACCGGATGCGCGAACTGGGCATGTCCCCGGTGCTGCCCGGCTACTTCGGCACCGTCCCGGACGGGTTCGCCGCCCGTAACCCCGGCGCGCGGACCGTGCCGCAGGGCAGTTGGAACGGACTGCCGCGCCCCGACTGGCTCGACCCGCGCACCTCCGTCTTCGCCGACGTCGCCGCCGCGTTCTACCGGCACCAGGCCGACCTCTTCGGCGAGGTGGACCACTTCAAGATGGACCTGCTGCACGAGGGCGGCAACGCCGGGGACGTCCCCGTGCCCGACGCCGCCCGCGCGGTCGAGACCGCACTGCGCACGGCGCGCCCCGGCGCGACCTGGGTGATCCTCGGCTGGCAGACCAACCCCGTGCCCGCCCTGCTCGACGCCATCGACACCGACCGCGTGCTGATCGTCGACGGCCTGTCCGACCTGGACTCGGTGACGGACCGCGAGCGGGACTGGGGCGGCGCGCCGTACGCCTTCGGCACCATCCCCAACTTCGGCGGCCGGACGACCCTGGGCGCCAACTCCGACCGCTGGACGGAGCGGTTCACCGCCTGGCGCGACAAGCCGGGCAGCGCGCTGGCCGGCACGGCGTACATGCCGGAGGCCGCCGAGCGCGACCCGGCCGCCTTCGAGCTGTTCAGCGAGCTGGCGTGGCGTCAGGACGCGGTGGACCGGGAGAGCTGGTTCCGCTCGTACGCCGATCTGCGCTACGGCGGCGAGGACAGTGCCGCGCGGGACGCCTTCGGGGTGCTGGCGGCGACCGCGTACCGGCTCACGACGGCGGACGGCCGCCCCGTCGACTCGCTGTTCTCCCGCCGGCCCTCCCTCACCTCCTCCGCCGGGACCGCCTACGACACGGCCGAGTTCGACAAGGCCTTCGGCTCGCTGCTGGACGTACGGCAGGAGCTGCGCGGCTCGGACGCGTACCGGCACGACGTGACCGAGCTGGCGAGACAGGCGCTCGCCAACCGTTCCCGGCTGCTGCTGCCGCAGTTGCGCGGCGCCTTCCAAGGAGGCGACGTCGCCACGTTCCGCGCGCTGGCCGCGCTGTGGCTGAAGCTGATGCGGCTGAGCGACACGGTGGCGGGCTGCCACCGGTCCTTCCTGCTCGGACCGTGGCTGGAGGACGCCAAACGGCTCGCGACCAGCCCGGAGGAGGCAGTGACGCTGGAGTGGACGGCGCGCACACTGATCACCACCTGGGCCGGCAGATCGGCCGCCGGTCATCTGAGCAACTACGCCAACCGCGACTGGCAGGGCCTGCTCGCCGATGTCCATCTGCCGCAGTGGCGGGAGTTCCTGGACGAGCTGGCCGACGCGCTGGCCGCCGGACGCGAACCGAGGACGTTCGACTGGTACGTGGGCGAGGAGGCGTGGACGCGGGCGCGCGGCGGCTATCCGGTGCGGGCGACCGGTGACGCGTACCGGACGGCGCTGCGCGTACGGGACACCCTGGCCACCGCCCCGTACCAGGGCACCGTCACCGTCACGGCCGACCCGCTCACCTTCACACCGGGCAGCGAGGGGACGGTCAGGGCCGACTTCCGCCACGTCAACGGGCTGCGCGGCACCGGCCCCGTGGACTTCGCGCTGACCGGCCTCGACGCCCGGCCGGACGGCCCCACACGGCTGCCCGCCGTCGCCCCGGCGGGATCCGGGTCCGTCTCCTGGTCGGTGACGGCGCCCGGCGATCCCCTGACGGTGCCGCTGCGCCCGCTGCCGTACGCGCTGGCGCTGGAGTACGGGCCGCGCGGCGAGGAGCGCGTGCGGAGCGTCCAGCGGGGCGCGGTGTACGTCGCGGGGCCGCTGGCGGCAGGCTGGCGCACCTACAGCAACAACGGTGCGGTCTTCGGGCAGTCCGGCGACCGCTTCGGGATCAACGGCGGAGGCCAGGACCTGTGGCGGGCGACCACGCAGTTCGGCTCGGCCTTCCGGGAAGGGGTGTTCAGGGACGGCGCGAACGTGACGGTGCGGGTGGACTCGCAGGAGAACACGGGGCCCTGGGCCCGCGCGGGCATCATCGTCCGGGACCGCCTGGCGACCCCGGGCT
This sequence comes from Streptomyces sp. NPDC104581, assembly GCF_055583685.1. Taxonomy (NCBI): domain Bacteria; kingdom Bacillati; phylum Actinomycetota; class Actinomycetes; order Kitasatosporales; family Streptomycetaceae; genus Streptomyces; species Streptomyces sp. NPDC104581. Next base: position 92,288 of record NZ_JBVJNN010000006.1, on the reverse strand, counting down.
CGCCGGGCATCGTCAACCTCGCGGTGACACCGTCCAACGGTGTGGTGCTCTCCTACGACACGACCGGCGACGGCACGCTGGACACCTATCAGCGCCTCACGGGCGTCACCGCTCCGGTCCTCCTGCGGCTGACCCGCGCGGGCAGCGGATTGACCGGCTCGTGCTCGGCGGACGACGGCGCGACATGGCGAACGGTCGCCACGATCCCGGCCACCGGCGCGGCGCCCGTCCAGGACGCGGGCCTGTTCATGACCGCGACGAACGGAAGCAGCGGCCTGCGCGGCACGGCCGAGTTCAGCGGGTGGGGGGTCACGGGCCAGGTCGTGTCTTCCAAGTAGCGCCGTCCGCCCGCAGGGCGGGGCCTACGGCGGCTGGTGCGGTGCACCGCGAGGCGACGGACCCGCCTCGTACCGGGCCTACCCGTCCGGCTAACGACAACGCGGAGAGCTGCCGCGCCAGGCGCCGCGGGCCGCCGGGCGGGACTTCGAAGACACGACCTGGGGCAAACGCCCCTGGGGGCACGGTGGTTGGGTGACCATCCGGGGCGTGGATCGTTCTGCTGGGCGTGCCCCCACACGACACCGTCACGGCCGTCCCCGCCGTCCCCGGTCCCGCCGTCGCCGTGCCCATCGAAGTCGAGCAGGCCGAGGCCGCCCTCGTCGAGCACTATCAGCGGCTGGCGCGGCTCGCCTACCTCGTGCTGCCCCCGGCCCTCGGGCGCAACCGCCGGGTGCTGACCGCGCACGCCCTCGTCCAGCGCGCCCTGCCGCGCGGGCGCACGGCCGCGACCACCGACAGCGGATACGTCCATGTCCGGGGCCGGGTGCTGCGGCAGGCTCTCGACGCGGGGCGCACGCCGCGCCGCGCGGCGTGGCCCCGGCGCGCCCAGCTGCCGCCGCTGCTGCCGCACGTGTGGGGCCTGCGGCTGTTCCCGCGTTCGGGCGGCGCCGACGAACTCGCCCTCGACCGGCGCCTGTCGGCCCTCTCCTGCGGCGCCAGGGCCGCCTTCGTACTGAGGGGGCTGGAGGGGCTGTCCGACACGGAGGTGCGCCGGCTGCTCTCCGCCGCGGGGGTCGACGACCCGCACGCGGCGCTCGTGGAGGCCGACGGCATCGGTACGGAGGGCGTGGCGCTGCTGGAGTCCCCCGAGTACGACCCCTGTTCGCTCCAGGCCCGCCCCACCGATCTGCTGCGCCGGCGCCAGCACGCGCGCGCCGCGGTCGCGGGCGTCGCCGCCGTCGCCGTCTGCGGCGCGCTGTTCGCCCTGCCCGGCGGCGGCTGGGGCGCGAACGGCGCCGCGGCCCCCTCGTACGCGCGCAACCCGGCGGCGGAGGCGGCCCTCGACCCGGCGAAGGTGCGGCGAGTCCCGGCGAACGCGTGGCGGGCGTCGGCCCGTACCGACTTCTCCGTGTGGCCCACGCGCGGCGCGCTGGCCGTCGACCGGCCGCTGCTGCGCCGCGCGCTGGCGGTCTGGGCGAGACCCGGCGCCTCGGTGCGGGTCTCGTCGACGCCCGCGACACCGGTGGGACCACCGATGGGACCGGCGCAGTTGCTGTACGCGGGCGAGGTGGACCGGGCGCGGGTGGTGCTGCTGTACGACGGACTGCGGATCGCCCGGTACGCGGAACCCCGCACCGGCACGGGCCCGGTGGCGCTGGACTTCGCCCGGGTCGACGGGGCGGCGGCCGACACCGCGCCGGGCGCGGCCCCGGCCACGTACGCGCTGGTCGCCGGCCGTACGGACGGCAACGTGCGCTATCTGACGGCGCCCTGGGTGACGGCGACGTCCGTGCGCGATCTGCTCCGCCCGGCCGGTGACGCGACCGTTCTGCGGCGCGGCGCCGACGGTGTGACGGACCCGCTGCCGGCGCCGGACGCGGCACGGGAGTGCGGGACGTGGGACGTGCTGGAGGTGGCGGAGGCGGGCACGGGCGGCGGCGCGGGCGCCGTACGGCTGCTGACCGATCTCGGCGAACTCGTGCCCGCCCGGCTGACGTCGGGCCCGCCGTCGGCGCCCGCCGATGTGTCGGGCGGGGCCGCGCGGGCGGCGTGGGCGCGTACGGCCTGTCTGCTGCCCGCGGTGCGTTCGCACGGGGTGCGGACGGTCAACTCGTGGCAGTACGCGAGTCAGTCCCTGCCCGAGTCCAACGGCGGCGCGCGGTGGGTCTGCACCCGCGCCGACACCTGGCGCGGTACGGACAGCAGGGTGCTGGCGCAGTTCCAGGCGCCGTCGGCGAAGGCCGGGGTTCCGCAGCCGGGCGCGATCGCGGCGCGGGCCGAGGACTCGGCGGCGTGCGGCGCGCGGGAGCCGCATGTGCTGGCGGGTGTGCTGTGGAAGTCGCGCGGCGGGCAGTGGTACGTACTGGCGGCGGGCGGCGGCGAGTTCCGCTCCGTCCGTACGACGGGCGGCGTCACGGGCGAGGCGCGGGGGCGGCTCCTCGCGGTTCCGGCGAAGCCCGGCGACCGGGCGGAGCTCGACGGCAGGCTGGCCGACGGCAGGCGGGTGGGTGCCCTGCGGTGACCCGGGCGCGGCCGGCCGGGACGGTGCGGCGGTCCGGCTCAGGGCAGGAGGAGCCAGTCGGTGGCCAGCGTCGCGGCGAGGCCGGTGCCGAGCACCCAGCTGGCGAGGCGGGTGCGGCCGTGCCTGCTGAGTTCGATGACGACACCGCAGAGGATCATCGCGAGCCCGTAGACGCCGACGACGAGGACGGAACTGCGGTTGGCGAGCCGTACGGCCAACAGCGCGGCCATGGCGACCAGAAGGACCGAGGCGACGGTGACACGGATACGGCGGGCCTGGCGCGGGGTGAGGGCGGTGTCGTCGTGCGCGGGGTCGGTGTGCCCGGGGTCGGTGTGCGCGGGGTCGGTGGGATCGCCGTCACCGGCGTCCGGGACGCTCGCGGGTCCGCTGGTCCGGCCGCTCTCCGGCCCGCTCGCGGGACCGGCTCCGCGCTCGGTCCCGTGCGCGGTCTCCGGGTCCCCCGCCGGCGCGCCCGTCCCGGACTCCGCCTCCGGTTCGGGCTTCGGCTCCCGCTTCGACTCCGGCCGCGATCCGGGCGATTCGGTGACCTCTTCCTGGTCAGATGCGCTCATGGTCGGCGAGCGTAACCGACGGGCTTCAACCACCGACGGTTAGGCTGTTCGTATGACGACCGGGGTCCGACGCAGAATGGGCGTCGAAGAGCGACGCCAGCAACTGATCGGTGTCGCGCTGGAACTGTTCAGCCACCGCTCGCCCGATCACGTCTCCATCGACGAGATCGCGGCGGCCGCCGGCATCTCCAGGCCGCTGGTCTACCACTACTTCCCGGGCAAGCAGTCGCTGTACGAGGCGGCGCTGCGGCGGGCCGCCGACGAGTTGGCCGAGCGCTTCGCCGAACCGCGCGAAGGTCCGCTCGGCGCCCGGCTGCTCCGGGTCATGGGGCGCTTCTTCGACTTCGTCGACGAGCACGGCCCCGGCTTCTTCGCGCTGATGCGGGGCGGCCCCGCCGCGGGTTCGTCCACGACCAACGCGATGATCGACGAGGTGCGGCAGGCCGCGTACGAGCAGATACTGTCCCATCTCGCAGTCCAGTCACCGCCGCCCCGGCTGGAACTGGTCGTGCGCTCCTGGGTGTCGCTCGCGGAGTCGACGGCGCTGCTCTGGCTCGACGGCCGGCGGATTCCGCGTGGGGAGCTGGAGTTGCAGCTCGTGCACGACTTCGCCGCGCTGGCCGCGGTGAGCGCGGCCTACGACGAGGAGATGGCGCGGATCCTGCTGCCGGTGCTCGCCGACGAGCCGTCGGGCGGGCCGTTCGGCGATCTGCTGGCCCGTCTGACGGCTCTGGCGGCGACGCTGCCGGCGCGGCCGGTACCGGCACCAACGCCGCTGCCGGCACCGCGCACGGCGTAGGGGGCGCAGGGCGGTTCCGGAAAGCGGCGCCGGCAGCGGCCCGGTGGGAGCCGCGGTCAGCCCGCGTCCCCGTAGACCACCGTCACTTCCTTGAAACCGAGGGAGACGAGCAGCCCTTGCAGCATGCTGGTGGTGTTCTTCTCGGCCCGCTCGGTCAGTCCGCTGTCCTTCGCGGCGTCCTGGATGTGCTTGGCGGCGAGTTTGTTGACGGCCCGCTCGTCGGCCGGGTTGTCGGAGAAGAAGTCCCCGAGCCGGTCGAGCAGTCCGCGCTGTTTGGATACGGCGTACGACCGGTCGGCGTCCAGCGTCGCCTTGCCGAGCTCGGCGTGCGGCAGTCGCAGCGTCGCGGTGGTGCGCTCCTTGTTGACCTGTACGTTCTCGTCCTTGACCCCGCCGAGGTCCACGTACGAGCCCACGCTGCCGGCCCCCACGTAGAGCGTGCGGCTGCCCTTGATGGTGTCGGGGAGGAACTTGGCGTCCTTCTCCAGATCCACCACCACCTGGAAGTTCCCGGACGCCGCCTGGTACCGGCTGAGGTCCTGGATGGACTTGAGAAGCGTCGGCCCGGTGCGGTCCTTCGTCTTCTCGCCGAAGACGTCGTCGAAGCCGGGCACGAGATCGAGCCTGCTGCCGATGCCGATGAGCAGGACGAGCACCACGAGTCCGGCGGGCAGTTTGATCCACCAGGGCGCTCGCGACACACGTGACCCTGGCGTCCCGCCCTGGCTCTGTTCGGGTTCTGGTTTCACGTCGGTGGACGTCATACCTACCGGGTTACCCGTCAGACGGGGTTCAAGCTCCGCCGATTACCGCAACAAGTTCCGGCAACTCACGCGCATGAAACGCGCGTTGGCGGTGCGGACCTTCGGACGCGCCGGTCAGGGCAGCGGCCCCCGCAGCGCCCGTGCCAGAGCGTTCGCGCTGTTCTCCGACAGACCCAGGCGGAACGCGGCCTCGTAACCGTGGTCGCCCGCCGCCGCACGGGCCCGGCGTTCGCACTCCGCGCGGACCGCCGCCAGTTCGGGGGTGCCGCGCTGGGGGTGGCCGACCATGTCCCAGTACGCCTGGCCGGTGCCGTAGACACGCGCGGCCCGTTCGCCGTCGCCCTGGGCGGCGACCGCCGCCGCCAGCAGGTCGAGGCCGAGCGCGATGCCGAAGCTGTCGCGCAGTTGGTGCTTGCCGGCGAGCATCGAGCGGGCGTGCGTCTCCGCCTCGTACGGGTGCCCGCTCAGCAGGTGGATCAGGGAGAGCTGGTAGTCGGCGTACGAGCGGGTCCAGCATTCACCGCGTGCCGCGCACTCCTCCCGCAGTGCGGCGGCTTCCGCACCGGCCTCGCCGAGCCGGCCGAGTCCGGTGAGGGCGAAGACACGGACGAGGCGGCAGCGCAGTTCGGAGGGGTGGGAGAAGCCGTCGCCGCCGACGGCCCGCAGGGCGCGGTCCGCCACGGTGTGGCCCGCCTGTGTGCGGCCCGTCATGAGTGAGGTGAGGCCGACGAGGTACGCCGCCGAGAGCGTGGACTCGGGATCCTTGTCGCGCCAGGCCGCCGTGACGCACCGTTCGCCGAGCGTGTGCGCGGCCTCGTGGTCGCCCTGGAGCATGACGGTCAGTCCCAGCGCCCACAGGGTGCGGGTGCGGTCCGGGCCGGGTGTGCGGTCGGCGGCGAGCGTGCGCTCCAGATAGATCCTGGCTTCGTGGAGATGGCCGCAGCAGGTCCAGAAGAAGCCGACGCGGCCCGCCATCTCCTGGGCCGCCGCCGGGTCGGTGTCGAGCAGGTGGTCGAGGGCGGCGCAGAGTTCGGCGTGGCTGTCGGCGATCCTGCCGTACCAGACGGCCTGGTCGTGGCCGAGCCAGCCGGCGTGCGCCTCGCGGACGAGCGCGGCGAAGTGGGCGGCGTGGCGGTCGGTGAGCGCGCGTTCCTCGCGGAGTTCGGCCAGCCACAGCGCGCCGTACTCGCGGAGGGTGTCGAGCATCCGGTAGCGGGTGCCCTCGCGCCGGACCACGGAGCGGTCGGCCAGACCGGCGAGGGCGCGGGTGACGTCGTCGGCGGAGAGCGGACCGCCGGAGCAGACGGCCCGCGCGTCCGCCTCCTCGATGTCGCCGCCGAACACGGCGAGCCTGGCCCACAGCAGCCGCTCCAGCGGGGCGCAGAGTTCGTGGCTCCAGCCGATGGCGGTGCGCAGCGCGCGGTGGCGCCGGGGCCAGGCGGTCCGGTCGGTGAGGACGTCGAGGCGGGAGGTGAGCCGTCGCGCGATCTCCTCGACGCCGTCCTCGGAGAGCCGGGCGCAGGCGAGTTCGAGGGCGAGTGGGATGCCTTCGAGGCGCCGGCAGATCTCCTGGGCCGCCGCCGCGGTCGCCGGTTCGTCGAGACGGACACCGGGCGCGGCTGTCGCGGCGCGTTCGCGGAACAGGGCGAGCGCCTGGCCCTTCTCGTCGTCGCCGTCCAGCGGCAGCGGGGCCACCTCGACGCGCTCCTCGTCGAGAACGCCGAGCGGTTGTCTGCTGGTGGCGAGGACGGTGAGGCCGGGGGCGGCGGTGAGCAGGTCGGCGACGAGCTGGGCGCAGGAGTTCACCAGCCGTTCGCAGCAGTCCAGTACGAGCAGTGTGCGCCGGTCGGCGAACCACTCGCAGAGCGCCTCGACGGGCATCCGCAGGGTGTGGTCGGAGAGTCCGACCGCGTCGGAGACGGTCATCAGGAGCAGCCGGTCGTCGGTGAGGGGCGACAGGTCGGCCCACCGGACGCCGTCGGGGAACCGGTCGGCGGCCCGGTCCGCCGCGCGGAGGGCCAGTCTGGTCTTGCCGATGCCGCCGGGGCCGGTGAGGGTGGTCAGCCGGTGGGTGCGCAGGGCGCGTTCCACGGTGACCAGTTCGGTCGCGCGTCCTACGAAACTGGTCGTCTCTTCGGGAAGGTGTCCCACCACGGGTGACAGTCTGGCCCAGTTGGGGACCTCGACTGCCACCCGTGGTGGGAATCGGTCAGAACAGGACCGGTTCTGTCAGGTCGCCGGCCCGGTCGCTCACGCGCCCGCCCTGAAGACCGCCACGGTCCGGGCCGGCACCGTGAAGGTGCCCGAACCCGCCTCGTACGCCGCCTTCTTGACCGTCGCGTCCGAGCCCGCCGCCTGCACCGGGTGCAGCGCGTACGTCCGGTCCGCCGACGCCGGGACCCGCTGCCGCGCGCTGTCCGGAGTGGCGTTGAAGACCACCACCAGCTCACCGAGGCGCATCGTGATGACCCCCGGTGTCTCGTCGGGCCCCGACAGCGGGAAGGACAGCGCGGACTGGACGGCGCCGGTCGAGGAGAGGCGGAAGTCCGCCTCGGTGGTACGGATCTTCAGCAGGTCCCGGTAGGCGGCGGAGGCGCCGGAGATCTCCCGGCAGCCGGGCGCGATGCCCTTGGTCCCCAACAGGGGCTTGGCGTATGGCCACTTGTCCTCGTTGTCGGCGGCGGGCGGCAGTCCCCGCCCGAAGCCGTTGCCGTCCCGGCAGTCCCAGTTGATCGCGTTGAACCAGTCGCCGCTGTCGTAGGAGTTGCGGTCCAGTGACTTGGAGCGGAGCAGGTCCGTCGCCGCCTGGGACAGCGAAGGCCCCTGGGTGAGCGTCGCCGTGGCCATGGCGAGCACCTGCGCCCTGGCCCGGTCGGCGGCCGGCGTGTCGCGCGGCAGCTTGAACGCCAGTGCGTCGTAGAGGCTCTCGTTGTCGTGCGCGTCCGAGTAGGCCAGTGCGTCGCCGGGCGCGGCGGCGTATCCGGCGGGCGAGCCGTTGTAGTCGACCTCGGAGCCCTTGACGGTGCGGCCCGCGCTGTCGGTGAAGGAGTAGTCGGCGAGATTGCCGCTGAGACCGACCTTGATCAGGTCCTGGTAGTGCAGCAGCCGCGCCCGCTGCTCGGCCTCGGTGCCGTTCGCCGCCGAGGTGTTGGGGTCGGTGAACAGTCCGGAGGCGAAGCCCTGGACGCCCGGGTCCTCGTCGAAGGGGCCGCCGCCGCGCACCGCGTCGCGCGCCCGGTCGGAGAAGGTCGCGATCCCGGTGCCCGCCATGTTCTTCTGCGTGGCCTGGACGAAGCGGGCGTCGCCGGCGATCTCGCCGAAGTCCCAGCCTTCCCCGTAGAGGACGATCGCCTTGCCGTCGACTCCGTCCTTCGCGACGGTCAGGGCGTCCAGCGCCTTGCGCACGGCGAGGATGTTGGCCTTGGGGTGATGGCCCATCAGGTCGAAGCGGAAGCCGTCGACCTTGTACTCCCTGGCCCAGGTGACCATCGAGTCGACCACGAGCTTGCCCATCATGGCGTTCTCAGGCGCGGTGTTGGCGCAGCAGGTGGATGTCGCCACCGTGCCGTCGTCGAGCAGCCGCTGGTAGTAGCCGGGCACGATCCGGTCCAGTACGGACTTCGGGTCCTGCCCGCTCGCCACGGTGTGGTTGTAGACGACGTCCATCACGGTACGCAGTCCGGTGCCGTTGATGCCCTGCACCATCCGCCGGAACTCGACCGTGCGGCGGGTGCCTTCGGGGTCACTGGCGTAACTGCCCTCGGGCACCGTGTAGTGCAGCGGGTCGTAACCCCAGTTGAAGCCGTCCTTCGCCGCCGCCTCGGCGACGCACGCCTGCTGCTCGTCGGAGTCGGGAGCGTACACGGACAGGTCGCAGGCCGGTTCCTGCTGGTCGGTCCTCCTCTCGGGGATGGTGCCGATGTCGAAGGCGGGCAGCAGATGGACGTAGCTGGTGCCCGCGTCGGCCAGCTCGGCCAGGTGCTTCATGCCCTTCGACCCGGTGTCGGTGAAGGCCAGATAGCGGCCGGGGTGGGCGGAGGTGCGGTCGGCGATCGAGAAGTCGCGGACGTGCAGTTCCTGGATCTGCGCGTCACGCATCGGGACGGCGGCCGGTTTCCTCAGCGTCGACCAGCCCTTGGGCGCGAGCTTCGGGTCGGTGAGGTCGACGGCGAGGCTGCGCGCCGAGTCGGTGGTCAGCGCGGTCGAGTACGGGTCGGTGACCTTGTTGGTGACCATCCTCCCGGCGCTCGGCGCCCAGACGTCGACCACGTACCGGTACGGCTTGCCGGACCAGCCGCGGGTTCCCTCGACGGACCAGACACCGCTGCGGTCGTCGCGCCGCATCGGCACGCGCTTCCCGTCGAGTTCGAGCGCGACCCGCCGGGCGGTGGGCGCCCACACCGACAGGGTGGGACGTCCCGCGCGGAAGACGGGGCCGAGCGAGGCGCGTGTGGCGTCGGCGCTGTACAGGTCGTCGAGCACGCCGGGGATCTGCACGCCGGTCGCGTCGAGCAGCGCTCCGTTGGCGGCCCGCTGCGTGGCGATGAGCTGGCCGCGCAGCGACTCCTTCACCCTGTCCCGGTCGCGGGGGTCGACGGTGAACGCCGGGAAGTCCTTCAGGTGGGGGTACTTGGCCTTCTGCGCGTCGGTCAGCGTGCCCGGGTTCAGCCGCAGCCACTGCCCCTCGTCGGAGAGCGCGCCCTTCTCGACGGTGATACCGCCGTCCGGGGCGTACACCAGCTGCTGGCTGGTGGCCTCGGTGGCCTTCACCTTCCAGACGACGGTGTCGCGGCCGATCCACTGGGCCTCGGCCTTGCCGAGGTCCGGGGCGGGTACGGCCCCGGCGGTCGGCAGCAGGTACCCGGGCCGGCCGCCGAGCAGCCAGACCTCGTTGCCGTACGTCGCCAGGTCGAGCGACTGGTCGGACGGCAGGTCCTTCTCGTCGCCCTTGTGCAGGATGTAGCTGAGTGACGTGGCGCCCTCGGCGAGCGGCACCTCGTACGTCACGCCGTACGCGTCCTCCTTCACCGGCATCAGCGGCTTCGCCCAGTCGGTCGGGTCCTTGGCGCCGGTCCAGGTGTGCAGACCCCAGCCGTCGTACTCGCCGTCGGCCCGCTGGTAGTGCAGTACGGCCTTGGTCTTGTCCTGCGGCGGGTAGGCGCCGTCCGGAGCCCGCTCGCTCTGGCCGTCCGCGCCCTGCTCGATCCAGACCTCGCCGGTCTTCGCGAGGTCGACGGTGCGCTCGGGCCCGTCCGCCGTGCCGTCCTTGACGACGGTGTACGGGACGGCCGCCGCGCCCTCGGTGACATCGACCCACGCGAACGCGCCGTACGCGTCGCGGCCGGTGAACTCGGCGGTCCTGTCACCGGACTTGAGCTGCCAGCCGTCGTACTTCCCGTCGGCGCGCCGGTAGTGCACGATCGCGTGCTCGCGCTCGACGGCGGTGGGGGGCTCGGGGGCGGGCGCCGCGCCCGCGGTGGTCGAGTCGAGGGCGGAGGCGGTACGGCCCCGGCTGTCGACGGCGACCGCCTTGTAGCGCAGGGGTGTTCCCTCGGCGACGTCGTCGCCCAGGTGCTGGGTGACCCGGTACGGGGCGTGGTCGGCGCTGCCGAGGGTGCGCCACTTGCCGTTGCCCACCTGGGCGGCGAAGACGACCCGGTTGAGCTGCCCGCCGTCGACGTCCGCGGTGATCTCGACGGTGCCGGTGGCCCCGGCCGCCGGGGCCTCCAGGGTGATCGTGGGCTTGGCGGGCGGCGGCGCGAGCGGCGCGGCGGCGCGCAGGACGACCGCCGACAGCGCCGGGACGGTGATCTCGGCCCGGGCGTCGGCCCCGCTGCGTACGGTGCCCGAAGTCCCGTACAGGGCACGGAAGTCGGTACGCGCCGACCCGGTCGGCACCCGCACGGTCCTGGGCGCCGTGGCGTTGTTCACGGCGACGACGTACTCGGTCCGCTCTCGCGCGTCGGTGCGGGAGAACGCGTAGACCGAGTCCGTCGCGTACCGCTGTGTCTGTACGCCGTCCCGCAGCGCCGGGTGCCGCTCGGTGAGCTTCGACAGCTCCGCGATGGACCGGTAGAGGGGGTGCGTGGTGTCGTACGCGTCGGAGGCGTGCGTCCGGTCGGTGCCGAGCTGGTCGTCGTCCAGGTAGTCGGGGGTCTTGGAGGCGAAGAGGCTCTGGCGGGCGTCCTTGTCGCCGCCGGGGCCGGTGAAGCCCTGTTCGTCGCCGTAGTAGATCACCGGGTTGCCGCGCGAGAGGAACATCAGCTCGTTGGCGAGACGGGCCCGCTTCAGCAGTTCCGCGTCACCGGCGTCCGGGTTGTCCTGCTTGAGGAAGGTGCCGATCCGGCCCATGTCGTGGTTGCCGAGGAACGTGACCTGTTCGTAGGCGTTGGCCTTGTCGGTGGTGTAGCGGTAGTCCTCGCCGAAGACCTTCGCCGGCCGCTCGGCGGACGCGCCCTGGGAGGCGTAGGCGCGCACCGCGTCCTGGAAGGGGAAGTCGAGGGTGGAGTCGAGCCGCCCGCGCGTCACGTACGGCGAGGTGACGGCCGTGTCGGCGGAGTAGACCTCGCCGAACATGAAGAAGTCCTCGCGCCCCCGTTTCGCGGCGTAGGCGTCGAGCGCGGTGGCCCACTGGGTCCAGAAGTCCAGGTCGACGTGTTTGACGGTGTCGATGCGGAAGCCGTCGATGTCGAAGTCACGGACCCACTTCCGGTAGATCTCCGCCATGCCCTCGACGACCTCGGGGCGCTCGGTCCACAGGTCGTCCAGGCCCGAGAAGTCGCCGTACTCGGAGCTCTCCCCGGCGAAGGTGGAGTCGCCCCGGTTGTGGTACATCGCCGGGTCGTTGAGCCAGGCCGGGACCTTCTTCGCGCCCGTCTCGGGGACGGGTGTGTACGGGAACGAGTCCGCGTCGACCCTGCCGACGCCCGCGCGGTCGTCGAAGGGACGGCCGTCCTTGTCGAGGTACGGATAGGCGCCCTTGGGGCGGTAGCCGTACTTCTTCTCCGCGTAGTCGACGGTGTCGGCCGTGTGGTTGGTGATGACGTCGAAGAAGACCTTCATGCCCTTGTCGTGGGCCTTGTCGATCAGCTTCTCCAGTTCGGCGGTGGTGCCGAAGTGCGGGTCGACCTGGGTGAAGTCGGTGATCCAGTAGCCGTGGTAGCCGGCCGACATGTCGTCGCCGGTGCCCTGGACCGGCTTGTTCTTGAAGATCGGCGCCATCCAGATGGCGGTGGTGCCGAGCCCCTTGATGTAGTCCAGCCGGTCGGTGATCCCCTTGAGGTCGCCGCCCTGGTAGAAGCCCTTGTCGGCGGGGTCGTGCCCGGTCCGGTCACGCGAACCGGTCAGCCCTCCACGGTCGTTGGACCGGTCGCCGTTGGCGAAGCGGTCGGGCAGCACGAAGTAGAACTGTTCCCGCGTCAGGTCGTGACGGGCGGGTTCGTCGGCCAGCCGGGCGTCCGACGGCGGGGCCGGGGCGCGGGCGGCGACGGCCGGCAGCGCGGGCACCAGGGTCGCGCACAGGGCGGCGGCCACGACGGCGACGGCCGTTCTGCGCGGGAACGCGGGCAGGGGCGGGCGTTTCACGGGAGGGTCTCCTCGGGGTACGGAAGAGGGCCGGCCCGGCGGCGCGCGGGGGAGGCCGGGTGCGCGTCGCCGGGGCGGCCGGATGGTGCGGGGGGTGCTTGACCGGAGCAGGGCGTGCCGGTCGGGGACGGGGCGTGCGGGTCAGTTGCGCCAGGTGTCGTTCAGCGTCAGCCCGCCCGATGTGGTGCTCGGCACGGTGGCCGTGCGGTTGGCACCGCTCTCCCATGTGACGTTCCCGGCGGCGTCCTTGCGGATGTACTTGTAGGCGAAGGACGTGCCGGCGGGCAGCGGCACGGCCAGCTTCCACACCGGGTAGGCGGCCGGGTCGAGCTTCGGCGCGGCCGCGGTGTTCCAGTTGCCGAGTTCGGCGCGGTCACCGGTGACGTGGATGTTCTGGCCGGGCTGGGTGGTCGCGTTGACGCCGAACGTCACCGAGGACTGGCCGGGCTGCGGGTTGCCGCCCCCGCCGCAGCCGCGGGCCCCGGCGTGCAGGGCGACCGCCGTGTTGGCGCCGAGTGACGCGGTGAACTGGCCGGAGCCGTTCACGGTGACGCCGTTCCCGCTCTGGACGTCGCAGTAGTCACCTGCGGGCAGCGACGTCTGGAAGGTGCGGCTGAGCGAGGAGCCGGTGTAGTTGATGGCGACGTACGCCTTGGAGCCGCGGCCGAAGGCGATCTGGTCGCCGCCGTTGTCCCACCAGTCGGTGACCGCCTGGCCGCGGGCGGCGTTGCGGAAGCCGACCATGGAGGAGATCTCGCGCCAGGCGTGCTGGCACTTCCAGCCGCCGGAGTAACAGGCGTTCACGGTGCCGCCGTTGGGCGGTCCGGCGTCGTGGTCGCTGAACTCGTAGCCGGAGTGCACGTCGGGCGCGCCGTACGGGTAGGCCAGCATGAAGACGTTGGCCAGTGTGTAGGCGGCGCCGTTCTTGTAGTTGAGGGTGTCGCCGCCGCGCTCGGTGTCGTGGTTGTCCACGAAGACGCCGGACTTGCCGCTCTGCATGAAGCCCCAGCCCTCGCCGAAGTTCTTCAGATAGGCGAGGTTCTCGTTGAGGAAGACCTGCTTGAGGCTTCGGCCGTAGCGGAATTCCTGTACGTCTCCGGTGCCCAGGTACTCGGCGGGCGACACGGCCTCGCCACCACCGTAGATGGCCTCCTGCTTCCAGTACACGCCCGGATTGCTCAGCCTGGACTTGATGTTGGCGAGATCGGCGGCCGGCATGTGCTTCGCCGCGTCGATCCGGAAGCCGTCCACGCCGAGCGACAGCAGGTCGTTGAGGTACGTGGCGATCCGGCCGCGTACGTAGTCCTCACCGGTGTCGAGGTCGGCGAGGCCGACGAGTTCGCAGTTCTGCACGTTGCCGCGGTCGCCGTAGTTGTTGATCTGGGAGCGGCAGTCGTCCATGTCGGCGCCCGAATAGATGCCGGGGTACTCGTACTTGGTGTACGAGGTGCCACCGGTGCCGGTGCCCGAGCCGGCCGACATGTGGTTGATGACGGCGTCGGCGACGACCTTCACACCGGCGGCGTGGCAGGTGTTGACCATCGACTGGAAGGCGGCGCGGTCGCCGAGCCGGCCGGCGATCTTGTAGCTGACGGGCTGGTACGAGGTCCACCACTGGCCGCCCTGGATGTGCTCCTGGGGCGGGGACACCTGGACGTAGCCGTATCCGGCGGGGCCGAGGCTGTCGGTGCACGCCTTGGCGACCGAGGCGAACCGCCACTCGAACAGGACGGCGGTGACGTCCTTCTCGCCGGGAGGCGCCGCCTGGGCGGGGCTTCCCGGCGAGACGAGGGCGGCGGCGCCGGCCACGAGGGCGAGCGCGAGGGCGGGAGCTCTGCGGGCCATATTTCCTCCTGCGTGGGGGGAGGTGCGGGTGACGGGAGAGACCTCGCACGGCAACGCGCCCTGCCCTCAAGGCTCCTGAATGTTCTTGCTGCAAGAAAGCAAAAGCTTGCCGCGGAGCAGACCGTACGAGCCCTGTCGTTCCCGGTCAACCCTCTGGACAACACCGGGTAACACGCGGGAAATATCGGAAACGGTGATGTGCAAGAGCTTCCGCAAGAGATTGCGGCGAGGTACCTTCATTGCGACTCCGGTCCGGTCGGACGGGAGGTCCCGGCGACGCCGGGGCCCCACGCGCCCGGCCGGCCGGGCCGGTCACGCGCGGGAAGTCCCGGGCACGCCCGTGTGCTTGACGGTGCGTCAGGCGGGACGCGCCGTTCCCGCCGTCGATCCCCGGACCACCAGCTCCGGCTGGAACACGTACTCCGTGCGCTGCACGGGACTTCCGCCGATCTCCTCCAGCAGCGCGCTCACCGCCGCCCCCGCCATCGCCTGCACCGGCTGCCGGACCGTGGTGAGCGGCGGGTCGGTGAAGGCGATCAGCTGCGAGTCGTCGAAGCCGACCACCGAGACGTCCCGCGGCACCCGCAGCCCGCGCTCCCGGGCCGCCCGCACCACGCCCAGCGCCATCATGTCGCTGCCGCAGACGATGCCCGTGCAGCCGCGGTCGAGGAGCGCGCCGGCCGCCACCTGGCCGCCCTCCACGCTGAACAGCGTGCAGCACACCTGCTCCTCGGCCTCCTCCCGCGAGAGTCCGAGGCAGGCGCCCAGCGCGTCGACGAACCCCTCACGCTTGCGCGCGGAGGGCACGTACCGCAGCGGTCCCGTGGCCAGGCCGATCCGCCGGTGCCCCAGATCGGCGAGGTGCCCGACGGCCATCCGCATGGCCGCCCGGTCGTCCAGCGACACGAACGGCGCGCTGACCCGGTCGTTGCAGCCGTTGATCATGACGAACGGCACCCCGCGGTCGATGAGCGCGGCGTAGCGCGACGGGTCGGCCGAGGTGTCCGCGTGCAGCCCGGACAGGAAGACGATGCCGCCGACGCCGCGCTCGACCAACTGCTCGACCAGTTCGTCCTCCGTCGCCCCGCCCGGCAGCTGGGTGCAGAGGACCGGGGTGTAGCCGTGCCCGGCCAGGACCTGTTCGACGGCCTGGGCGAACGCCGGGAAGATCGGGTTGATCAGCTCCGGGGTCACCAGACCGATCAGTCCGGCGCTGCGCTGCCGCAGCCGCAGGGGCCGTTCGTAGCCCAGCACGTCGAGCGCGGCGAGGACCCGCTGGCGGGTGCCGTCCGCGACGCCCGGCTTGCCGTTGAGCACCCGGCTGACCGTCGCCTCGCTGACCGATGCCTGTCCCGCGATGTCCGAGAGCCGTGGCGTACCGGCCCCGGACATCTTGGGAAGGGGCAGCGTCACACCGTCCACCACACCGTGGTGTCGGCGGGCAGCTCGGCCTCGTGGACGCCGTTCGCACCCGGGGAGCCGGCCTCGGTGAAGGCGACGGTGCCGGGGCCGCTGGCGAGCAGCAGGCTGCCGCGCACCGGGATCCGGACCGGCGTGCCGGTGGTGTTGACGGTGCAGAGGAAGCCGGGGCGGGCGAAGACCAGCACCCCCTCCGGGGCGTCCTGCCAGTCGACGGACGATCCGGCGCCGAGCCCCGGGTGCGCGCGCCGGGCGGCGATGGCCGCGCGGTACAGCTCCAGGCTGGAGCCCTCCACCCCGGTCTGCGCCTCGACGCTCAGCGCGCCCCAGCCGGCCGGCTGGGGCAGCCAGCTGCCGCCGGAGCCGAAGCCGTACGACGAGCCCTCGCGGGTCCACGGGATGGGCACCCGGCAGCCGTCGCGGAAGCCGTCCTGGCCCGCCGCGCGGAAGTACGAGGGGTCCTGCCTGGCCTCGTCGGGGAGGTCGGTGACGTCGGGCAGGCCCAGCTCCTCGCCCTGGTAGACGTAGGCGGAGCCGGGCAGGGCGAGCATCAGCAGGGTCGCCGCGCGGGCGCGGCGCAGCCCCAGTTCGCGGTCGCCGGCGTCCCGGAGCTGGGTGCCGAGGGCGACGGGGTGGGCGAAGCGGGTGGTGTGGCGGGTGACGTCGTGGTTGGAGAGCACCCAGGTGGTGGGGGCCCCGACGGGACGCATCGCGGCGAGGGAGGTGTCGATCACGTCGCGGAGGGCCGCGGCGTCCCAGAAGGTGCTCAGGTACTGGAAGTTGAACGCCTGGTGCATCTCGTCGGGGCGCACGTAGTTCGCGGTGCGCTCCACGGTGGGTGTCCATGCCTCGGCGACGGCGATCCGCTCGCCGGGGTACTCGTCGAGGATGGTGCGCCAGCTGCGGTAGATCTCGTGGACACCGTCCTGGTCGAAGAACGGCATGACGTCATTGCCCAGCAGCTTGAGCTGGCTGTCGCTGCCGATGTCGGGGAGCCCGGCGGCCTTGACGAGTCCGTGGGCGACGTCGACCCGGAAGCCGTCGACGCCCATGTCGAGCCAGAAGCGCAGGATGGAGCGGAATTCGTCGGCGACGGCCGGGTGGTCCCAGTTGAAGTCGGGCTGCTCGGGCGCGAAGAGGTGCAGATACCACTCGCCGGGGGTGCCGTCCGGGTCGGTGGTCCTGGTCCAGGCGGGTCCGCCGAAGATGGACTCCCAGTCGTTGGGCGGGAGTTCACCGCTGCCGCCCTTGCCGGGACGGAAGTGGTAGCGGTCGCGCAGGGCCGATCCGGGACCGTCCTGGAGGGCACGGCGGAACCAGTCGTGCTGGTCGGAGGAGTGGTTGGGCACCACGTCCACGATGATCCGCAGGCCGAGTTCGTGCGCGTCGCGGATCAGCGCGTCCGCGTCGAGCAGCGAGCCGAACATGGGGTCGATGGCGCGGTAGTCGGCGACGTCGTAGCCCGCGTCGGCCTGCGGCGAGGCGTAGAACGGGCTGAGCCAGACGGCGTCGACACCCAGTGCGCGGAGGTACGGCAGCCGGCTCCGTACACCTTCGAGATCGCCCATGCCGTCGCCGTCGGAGTCGGCGAAGCTGCGCGGATAGACCTGGTAGATCACCGCGTCCTGCCACCAGCCGGAGCGGTGGCCCGGGGCGTCGTCGGACGTGCCGGTGGAAGGGGCAGCGAGGTGCTGGGTCATGTCGTCCCTGGGGGGTCTGGGTGGGAGGGTGCGGGGGGAAGGCGTCGTCAGCCCTTTACGGCGCCCGCGGAGACGCCGGTCACCAGATGGCGCTGGGCGAACAGGAAGACGATCGCCGCGGGTATCGCGATGAGCACGGACGCCGCTGTCATCGGACCCCACTGGGCGCCGTACTGGTTGACGAACTTCTGCAAACCGCCCGCGAGGGTGAGGTTCTCGTCACCGACCATGAAGGCGGAGGCGTAGGCCACTTCGCCCCAGGCGGTGATGAAGGAGTAGAACGCGGTCACCGCGAGACCGGGCTTGGCGAGCGGCAGGATCAGCCGCCAGAAGGTGCCGAACGGCGTGAGCCCGTCGACCATGCCCGACTCGTCGATCTCGCGCGGGATGGTGTCGAAGAAGCCCTTCATCATCCAGGCGCAGAAGGGCACGGCGATGGTCAGGTACGTGATCACCAGACCGGCGGCCTGATTGAGCAGGCCGAGGTCCGACATGATGTTGTACAGCGGCACGATGAGGACCGCCATCGGGAACATCTGCGTGATCAGCAGGGTCCACATCAGTCCGCGCTTGCCGGGGAAGCGGTAGCGGCTGACGGCGTAGCCGGTGGTGGCGGCGGTGAACACGCCCAGCACGGTGGTGAGTCCGGCGATGAGCAGCGAGTTGCCGAACCAGGTGAGGAACGGCGTGTCGGCCAGCAGCTTGGTGTAGTTCTCGAACGTCGTCTCTCTGAAGAAGTCCGTCGTCGTCGCGTACGCGGCGGGCTTGAGCGACGTCAGCAGCACCCACAGCACGGGGAAGACGGCGATGACGGACGCCACGATCAGGGTGGCGTGCAGGGCGACGGACGCGCCCCTGGAGCGGTCGCCGCGGCGCCGTACCTTGGCGTCCCGGCGCGCGGACGCGCCGTTCGGGCGCGGTGTGTTCGTCGTGGTCTCGGTCACGGCGGTCACCAGGTATCTCCCTGCTTGCGGAGGACTCGTTGGTAGACCACGGCGAAGATCATCAGGAGTACGAGGATCAGCACGCCCCAGGTGGACGACTGGGCGAAGTCGCGTGGGCTGATCTCGAAGGAGAACTTGTACGCCTGGGTCACCAGGATCTGGGTTGCCTCGCCGGGTCCGCCTCTGGTCAGCAGGAAGATCACCGGGAACATGTTGAACGTCCAGATGGTGCTGAGCAGGATCACGGTGGTGCTGACCGATCTGAGGCCCGGCATGGTGATGTGCCGGAAGCGCTGCCAGGGGCCCGCGCCGTCCATCTCGGCGGCCTCGTACATCTCGCCCGGAATGGACTGGAGTCCGCCGAGCAGGGCCACGAGCATGAAGGGCACACCGAGCCAGATGTTCACGGCGATGACCGAGAACTTGGCCCAGGTGGGGTCGTTCAGCCACGGCACGGCGTCGATGCCGCCGCCGGCGAGCAGCTTGTTGAGGAAGCCCCGGTCCTCGTTGTAGAGGAAGCGCCAGGCGAAGACGGAGACGAAGCCCGGTACGGCCCAGGGCAGGATGAGCATCATCCGGTAGGCGGAGCGGCCCGCGATCCGGCGGTTGAGGATGTTGGCGAGGCCGAGGCCGAGTGCGAAGGTGATACCGACGCAGGAGACCGTCCACACCAGCGTCCAGCCGAGGGTGGACAGGAACTGACCACCCGTCAGGGCGTCGGCGTAGTTGTCGAGGCCGACGAACTCGTAGGTGGCGGGCAGGTGGTTGACGCCGATGTTCCGCTCGACGTTGCGTTCGTTGGCGTCGGTCAGCGACAGATAGACGCCGCGGAGCAGCGGATACCCGACGATCACGCCGATCACGGCCACCACGGGGGCGACCATGGCCCAGGCGTACCAGTGGGTCGAGACCGAGCGCCGCAGCCCGCCGGGGGGTTTGCCAGTGCCGCGGCTCCGGCCGCGGGCGACATCCGAGTCACCCGCGGCCTTCGCCACCGACTGGCCGGTGTGGACAGCCATCAGCCGGCCTGCCTTCCTTCCTCCCGGTCCGGGTTACTTCCAGCCCTTGAGCAGCTTGCGGTAGGAGTCACCGGTCGCCTTGACGCCCTTCTCGGGGGTCGTCTGGCCGGTGAGGACCTTGGTGTACTCGGTCACCAGCGGCGCGAACAGGCTGCCGGTCTCCGGGATCCAGGGGCGCTCGATGGCCTTGTCGACGACCGGCTTGAAGAAGCCGACGATCTCGTTCTCCGCGACCTCGGGCCGGGAGTAGACCGACGTACGGGTCGGCAGCAGGTTCAGCTCGGTGGTGATCTTCGCCTGGGACTCGGCGGAGGACATGTACTCGACGAACGCGTAGGAGGCGTCCAGGTTCTTGGAGCCCGCGTAGACACCGAGGTTGTGGCCGCCCTGCGGGGCGCCCTGGCCGGCCGAGCCGGCGGGCACCGGCGCGACACCCAGGTTGGCCTTGTCCTTGAACTGGGGTCCGGCGTAGGTGTCGGCGATCGCCCACGGGCCGTTGATCATCATGGCCACGTCGCCGCCCTTGAAGGCGGCCTGCATGTTCTCCCAGCCGTCGGTGGCGTCGGTCTTGGCGGCCCCGGAGTCGACCAGGTCCTTCACGACCTCCATGGCCTTGACGCCGGCCGGGCTGTCGACGGTGACGGTCTTGTCCTTGGCGTCGACCAGGTCGCCGCCCTCGCCGTAGAGGAACGACAGGAACCAGTACGCGTCGTCGCCGCGCAGATACATGCCGGTCTTGCCGGTCTTGTCCTTGACGGTCTTCGAGACCGTCTTCAACTCGTCGATGGTCGTGGGGACTTCGACGCCCGCGTCCTTGAACAGCTTCTTGTTGTAGAAGATGCCGAGGGAGTCGATGACCTGCGGGACCGCGTAGGTCTTCCCGTCGTACTTGGTGGAGGCGGCGGCCTGCGGGACGAAGTCCTTCTCGTCCTTCAGCGCGGCGGTGCCGTCCAGCGGCGCGAGGTAGCCGAGGTCGGCGAACTCGGGCGTCCACGCGACCTCGGAGCGGATCACGTCGGGGGCGCCGGAGCCGGACTGTGCGGCGTTCTTGAACTTGTTCTGCGCCTCACCGAACGGCACGTTCACGTACTTGACGTCGACGCCCTCGTGCTTGGCCTCGAAGTCCTCGGCGAGCTTCTTGAAGACCTTGTCCTCACTGCCCACGGTGGAGGTGTCCCACCAGGTGACCGTCCCGCTGAGCTCGCCCGAGCTCGACTTGCCGCCGGTGGACTCCTCGTCGCCGCCGCAGGCGGTCGCCGCGATCGCCAGGGTCGCGACCAGGGCGGTGGCCGTTATGCCACGTCGCATCTGAACTCCTTCAACTGCCGTACCGCTCCGTCGCGGCGCCGGGTCGACGTGAAGGTAACAAGGATGAAAGAAGGCCGAAAGAGCTTGCGGAAGATTTCTGCAAGCGACTGTGATCGTTACATTCACGTGTCCTCACAGTTGCCGCAAGGGTTCTTGACGAGACACGCGCGACCTGGCAAGCACGGTACGTGTCGGCCGATACCGGCTCGGTTAGCACCGACACCGCTCCACCGGTGCCGTTCCGCAAGGTATTGCAAGATTTTGCTAAGCGCTCCACTGCAAGGCCCTGCAAGGCATCCGGCACCGGACGCCCCACCGGCACCGGTGGCTGATTCATGCACATGGTGGGCAATCCGGCACACGCCCGGTACAGTCCACTTCCATGACCGCACGGCTAGCCGACATCGCAGCCCAGGCGGGGGTCAGCGAAGCGACGGTCAGCCGCGTACTGAACGGCAAACCGGGTGTTGCCACGGCCACCCGCGAATCCGTACTCGCCGCACTGGACGTCCTCGGCTACGAGCGCCCGGTACGGCTGCGCAGGCGCAGCGCCGGCCTCGTCGGACTGATCACGCCCGAGCTGGAGAATCCCATCTTCCCGGCGCTCGCCCAGGTCATCGGCCAGGCTCTGACGCGCCAGGGTTACACCCCGGTGCTCGCCACCCAGACCCCGGGCGGCTCCACCGAGGACGAGCTGACGGAGATGCTGGTCGACCGCGGTGTCTCCGGCATCATCTTCGTCTCAGGGCTGCACGCCGACACCTCGGCCGACATGCAGCGCTACGAGCAACTGCGCGCCCAGGGAGTGCCGTTCGTCCTCGTGGACGGTTTCTCACCGAAGGTCAGGGCGCCGTTCATCTCGCCGGACGACCGGGCGGCGATGCGGCTGGCCGTCACCCATCTCGTCTCGCTCGGGCACCGGCGGATCGGTCTCGCGGTCGGCCCCAAGCGTTTCGTGCCGGTCCTGCGCAAGATCGAGGGTTTCCGCGCGACCGTGCGCGAGCAGCTGGGGCTGAACCCGGAGGAGACGGAGGAGCTGATCCAGCACTCCCTCTACACGCTGGAGGGCGGTCAGGCGGCGACGACGGCGCTCATCGCGCGCGGGTGCACGGCGGTGGTGTGCGCGAGCGACATGATGGCGCTGGGGGCGATCCGGGCCGCCAGACAGCTCGGCAAGGACGTGCCGCGCGATGTGTCCGTCGTCGGATTCGACGATTCGCCGCTCATAGCGTTCACCGACCCACCACTGACCACGATCCGCAAGCCGGTGCCGTCGATGGGCCAGGCCGCGGTGCGCACGCTGCTGGAGGAGATCGGCGGGACACCCGCCCCGCACAGCGAGTTCGTCTTCATGCCCGAGCTGGTGGTTCGCGGCTCCACGGCCTCCGGACCCGCACCCGGTCCCCTGGGGATTTCCCCCGAGGAAACCGGCCGGAAGTCAGGCTCAGGGACTCGTCCGTAGGACGTAGCGCATGCGTTCAGGACCCACCCGAGGGATGATCGGTCGAGAGCGGAAATCTGGCAGACTCTCTCTCCATGGGTGAAACGACCGTGAAGATTCCGGAAGGCACGACGGCTCCGCCGACACCCCCCTCGGGTGCGACGGCCGACGAGTCCGGCCCGGTGTCACGCGGCGGTCGGAAGCGCCCTATCCGGTCACCGCGGCGGCCCCGGATCTGGTTCGAAATCCTGCTGATCGCGGTGAGTTACTGGATCTATTCGCTGGTCCGCAACGCGGTTCCGGAGCAGAAGGCCGAGGCCCTGCGGAACGCGGACTGGATCTGGCACGCGGAGCGGGCGATGGGCCTCGGATTCGAGGAGGCCGTCAATCACGCCGTGAACTCGGTGACATGGCTCGTCGTCGCGATGAACTACTACTACGCGACTCTGCACTTCATCGTCACGATCGCGGTACTCGTCTGGCTCTACCGCAGACATCCGGGCCGTTACGCGGCCAGCCGGCTCATCCTCTTCGCCACCACCGCTGTGGCACTGGCCGGTTACTATCTGTATCCGCTCGCGCCGCCCCGGTTGATGAACGGGCAGAACTTCATCGACACCGTGCAGGTCCACGAGACCTGGGGTTCGATGGCCTCGGGCAACTTCAAGGCCGTCTCCAACCAGTACGCGGCGATGCCCTCGATGCACATCGGCTGGTCCCTGTGGTGCGGGCTGACCATCCTCGCGCTGGCCAGGGCGCCCTGGGCGAAGATCCTGGGGGTGCTCTACCCCGCGCTCACCCTGGTCGTGATCGTCGCGACCGCGAACCACTTCTGGCTGGACGCGGTGGGCGGCATGATCTGCCTCGCGTTCGGCTTCACCGTGTCCTACGTCTGGTACCGGGCCCTGCCGCACCAGCTCCCCCGGTGGGTGGAGGACGACCGGCCCGGACGCCGGTGGTTCCGCGGGCCCGGCACGCCGGGCGAACCGGCCGCCGCCCGGCCACGGCACCGGCCCGTCGGACACACCGTCGGCAGTACGACGGCGACACGGACCGCACCGCCCGGCACCAGCTCGCCGCCCACCCCGACCGCGCCGTCCCCGCGCAGCTCGCCGTCGCCGAGGACGGCACGGCCCGGTGGTGCGGCGCCGCCGAAGGGCAAGGTCCCGCCACCGGGCCGGACCGCGCCGTCCTCTCAGACGGCCCCGTAGAACAGCTCCTCCATCACCGCGCGTGCGCGCCGGGTGGTCCGGCGGTAGTCGTCGATCATGTCGCCGCTGTGCCCGCCGTGGCCGCCGGGCCCGTTGTGCGGACCGGCGCCCGGCGTCACCGAACCGGGCCCGTAGCCCAAGTACCGCCCCATCGCGGACAGTTCACGGCCGTCCGAGGGGAACGTGTCGCCCGCTCTGCCGCGCACCAGCATCACGCCGTTGCGGACGCGGGTCGCGAGCACCCATGCCTCGTCGAGGATCTGCGCGTGCTCCACGGAGAGCAGCCCGGCGGCGTGCGCGGCGGCCAGGGCCTCGCGCGTACGGGTCGTGCGCAGGCCCGGCACGTGCCAGGCGTGCTGCATCTGGATCAGCTGCACCGTCCACTCGACGTCCGAGAGCCCGCCCCGGCCCAGCTTGGTGTGCAGCGTGGGGTCGGCGCCGCGCGGCAGCCGCTCGGTCTCCATCCGCGCCTTGAGCCGGCGGATCTCCCGTACGGCGGCCTCGCTCAGTCCCTCGGCGGGATAGCGCAGCGGGTCGATCAGTTCGATGAAGGACCGGCCCAGCTCCGCGTCGCCCGCCATCGGCTCGGCCCGCAGCAGCGCCTGGCTCTCCCAACCCAGCGACCAGCGGCGGTAGTAGGCGGCGTAGGAGGCCAGGGTCCGCACCAGGGGGCCGCTCTTGCCCTCCGGGCGCAGATCGGCGTCGATCATCAACGGCGGGTCGGTCGTGGGCAGTTGGAGGAGTCTGCGCATCTCGGAGACGACGGTGGTGGCGGCCCGTGACGCCTCGTGCTCGCTGACGCCCTCCCGCGGCTCGAAGACGAACAGGACGTCGGCGTCGGAGCCGTAACCCTGCTCGTGGCCGCCGAAGCGGCCCATGCCGATGACCGCGAACCTGGCGGGGAGGGTGTCGCCCCAGGTCTGCCGCACGGCGGCGCGCAACGCGCCCGACAGGGTGGCGGAGTTGAGGTCGGTGACGGCCCTGCCGACCCGGTCGACCAGCTGGCCGGGGTCCTCCTCCGCCGGGTTCTCCTCGGTGCCGTAACTGCCGATGATGTCGGCCGCGGCGGTCCGGAACAGCTCGCGGCGGCGGACCCCGCGGGTGACGGCGACGGCGATCTCGGCGGTCTCGGCCCGTCCGACGGCGGCCAGTACCTCCTGCTCCAGATGTTTGACGCCACGCGGTTTCAGGCCGCCCGGGTCGCCGAGGATGGCCACCGCCTCCGGGGCGCGCAGCAGCAGGTCGGGGGCGAGCCGGCCGGCGGAGAGCACACGGGCCAGATTCTCGGCCGCGGCCCCCTCGTCCCTGAGCAGCCGCAGATACCAGGGGGTCTTGCCGAGCGCGTCGGACACCTTCCGGAAGCCCAGCAGACCGGCGTCCGGGTCGGCGGAGTCCGCGAACCAGCCCAACAGCACGGGCAGCAGCGTCCGTTGGATGGCGGCCTTGCGGCTCACCCCGGACGACAAGGCCTCCAGATGCCGCAGCGCGGACACCGGGTCCGCGTAGCCGAGGGCTTCCAGACGCTGGCCGGCCGCCTTCGTGCTGAGCCTGATCTCACCGGGTGCGAGCTGGGCGACGGCGTCGAGCAGCGGCCGGTAGAAGATCTTCTCGTGCAGCCGCCGGACCATCGAAGCGTGCCGCCGCCAGGCCCTGTTCAGCTCGGAGACCGGTTCGGTGCGCAGCCCGAGCGAGCGTCCGAGACGGCGCAGATCGGCGTCGTCGTCGGGCACCAGATGGGTGCGCCGCAGCCGGAACAGCTGGATGTGGTGCTCCATGGAGCGCAGGAAGCGGTACGCCTCGTCGAGCTGAGCCGCGTCGGTCCTGCCGACGTAGCCGCCGGCGGCGAGCGCCCGCAGGGCGACGAGCGTGCTGCCGCTGCGGAGGGAGGCGTCGCTGCGGCCGTGGACCAACTGGAGGAGCTGTACGGCGAATTCGACGTCCCGCAGCCCGCCGGGGCCGAGTTTGAGTTCACGGTCGATCTGGCCGACGGGAATGTTGTCGACGACCCTGCGGCGCATCTTCTGCACGTCGGGCACGAAGTTCTCGCGGTCGGCGGCCTGCCAGACCATGGGCGAGACGGCCTCCACGTACTCCTTGCCGAGCGCGATGTCACCGGCGACGGCGCGGGCCTTGAGCAGGGCCTGGAACTCCCAGGTCTTGGCCCAGCGCTGGTAGTAGGCGAGATGGCTGGAGAGGGTGCGTACGAGCGGGCCGTTGCGGCCCTCGGGGCGCAGATTGGCGTCGACGGGCCAGATGGTGCCCTCGGCCGTCGTCTCGGAGCAGATCCGCATCATGTGCGCGGCCAGCCGGGTGGCCGCCTGGACGGCCCTGGCCTCGGTGCTCGCGGTGTCCGCGGCACCGTCCTCGGACCCGCCGCGCTCGTGCCCGGCGGAGTGGGCGGGCTCGCCGACGAAGATGACGTCGACGTCGGAGACGTAGTTCAGCTCGTTGCCGCCGCACTTGCCGAGCGCCACGACCGCGAGCCGGCACGCCGCGGCGTCGTCGGGCGCGGCGGCGCGTGCGATGGCGAGCGCGGCGCGCAGCGTGGCGATCGCCAGGTCGGCCAGTTCGGCGGCGGTCTGGGCGACGTCGGTCGTCCCGCAGACGTCGCGGGCGGCGAGGGAGAGCAGACAGCGGCGGTAGGCGACGCGCAGCGAGTCGACGTCGTGCGCCTCGGCGAGACCGGCCTCGAACTCGGTGACGCCGGGGTGCAGATCGGCCGACTCGTAGGTGACGAGGACCTGCCAGTCGGCGGGGTGCCTGGCCAGATGGTCCCCGAGCGCCTCGGACGCCCCGAGCACCCCGAGCAGCCGGTCCCGCAGCGGCTTCGCCGCGAGCAGCGTGTCCAGCAGCCGGTGCCGTTCGTCGGGTTCGTGCGCCTCGGTGAGCCGGACCAGACCGCGCAGTGCCAGATCGGGGTCGGCGGTGGCGCCGAGAGCGTCGAGAAGGACGGGATCGGTCCGTACGGAGCCCATCTCGGGGGCGTCGAGCAGCCGCTCGGCCGCGGAGGGGTCGGTGAAGCCGTGCCGGAGCAGGCGGGTGAAGGTACTGCTCCTGCGTCCCTGCACCGTCATTCGGCCTTTCGTCCGTCCGATCAAGGTCCGGGCCCGAGCCTAGACGAGTCGTTCGGAAGTGGCGCCGTCCGCCCGGAGTGCGGGCCCGGTGGTGTCGGGTGCGTGCGGCCTCGGGGTGGCGGGATGCCCCGGTTGCTCCGCTACGAGGGTGTTTCGACGGCGCGGCGGGCGTGGCCGCCCCGGAACCGCCGGGGCGGGCGGGGCGGGCGGGGCTCCAATACGACTCGTCCGGCCACGGCGGTCCCCCGGGGGCACGGACCGCTCCCCCGGGGCCCGGATCGCGACCTCGGGCGATGAGTTCTCGCGTCGCGGCCGGTCACCACGTGCGGAAGGGTCGTGGGTGCACTCCCGTCCGCGACCGCAGAGCCTCTCCCGAAGGGACCGCGCCATGGCGCACAAGGAACCGTCCGGCACCCACCTGGACACCCGCTACAGCGACCCGCGGGCCACCGCCGGGGACTGGGCCGACGCGGTGCCCCGGCTGAGGGAGGCGGAGATCTTCTGGCTGTCGACCGTGCGTCCCGACGGCCGCCCCCATGTCACCCCGCTGCTCGCGGTCTGGCAGCGCGACACGCTGTACTTCAGCTCGGGCGAGCGGGAGCGCAAGGTCCTCAATCTGAACGAGAACCGCGAGGTCGTCCTGACCACCGGCACCAACGCGCTCAACGAGGGTCACGACCTGGTGGTCGAGGGCGAGGCGGTACGCGAGACGGACGACGCGCGGCTGCGCGAACTGGCCGCGCTGTGGGAGTGCAAGTACGGCCCGGACTGGCGCTTCGAGGTGCGGGACGGCGCGTTCGCGGACCCCCATGGCGCGGCCCTGGTCTTCGGCGTCACCCCCCGCACGGTCTTCGGCTTCGCCAAGTCCCCGTACGGCCAGACCCGCTGGCGGTTCTCCTGACGCCCACCGGCTCGCCCGAGGCGGTCCGGACGCGTGGTCGTAGCATGGGACATCGCCATGGACACGATCAGCATCTGGGAATTCGTCGCGCTCGCCGCGGCGGCCGCCCTCGTCGGCTTCTCCAAGACGGCGGTGAGCGGTGCCAACACGGTCAGCCTCGCGGTGTTCGCCGCCGTGCTCCCCGCCCGCGAGTCGACCGGGGTCCTCCTGCCGATCCTCATCGTCGGCGACACGATCGCCGTCCTCACCTACCGCCGCCACGCGCACTGGCCCACCCTGTGGCGGCTGTTCCCGGCGGTCGCCGGGGGTGTGGTGATCGGCGCCGTCTTCATGCTGTGGGCCGACGACGGCGCCGTACGCGTCTCGATCGGTTCGATCCTGCTCCTGATGGCCGGGGTGACGATCTGGCGGCGGCGCCGGACGCGGGAGGAGGAGGCCCCGGAGGAGACGGCCTCGCTCAAGGGCCGCGTGAAGGCCCGCTCGTACGGGGTCCTCGGCGGCTTCACCACGATGGTCGCCAACGCGGGCGGCCCCGTGATGTCGCTCTACCTGCTGTCGGCGGGCTTCCGGAAGCTCGGCTTCCTCGGCACGTCCGCCTGGTTCTTCCTGATCGTCAACACCAGCAAGGTGCCCTTCAGCGTGGGCCTCGGCCTGATCGACCGCGAGTCGCTGCTGCTGGACGCGCTGCTCGTGCTCTTCGTCCTGCCCGGCGCCCTCATCGGCAAGCTCTGCGTGGACCGTATCGACCAGCGGGTCTTCGAACGGCTGGTGATCGGCGCGACGATCCTGGGCGGCCTCCAGCTCCTCCTGCGCTGAGCCGACGGCGTTCACGCCTCGGCGGGACACACCGGCCCCGTCCGTGATGGGATATCTGAATACTCGTCAGGCACCGGGTGTGGGGGGACGGATCATGAGCGGTGAGCGGACCGGGGACGACGCGCTGACCCGGATACGTCCGGAGAATCTGGATCCGGGCGCCGTCGTGGCGCAGTCGCTGGACAACCAGTGGGTCGACGCCGACCTGACCCGGAGAATGATCGCGAAGGGCAAGTCCCTGAAGGATGTCCGGGCCAAGCGGAACGACCAGGTGCGTGCCGAATACTTCCGCAGCCTGATCAACACCCGGCAAGTCGTCGTGAACCGGGTGTTCTTCTACAACAACCCCGCCATGAGCCGGGACCTCTCCGAGGGCGGGGAAGCCCGGCGGGCCCACCAGAAGTTACTGGCCGACGGCGCGCTCGTCCCCTTCCTGCTCGGTGAGCGTGAGCCCACCGACCGCCCGCGCATGGATGTCGACGAGGCCGCTTTCGACGCCTGGCGCGACACCCTCACGGAGATGCCGGCCACGGAGCGGGTGACCTGTCTGCGCATGTCCTGGAACGACCAGGAGAACGCCAGGGACGCCAAATCGGCCCTCATCAATCCGTTCGCCGCCAGGGTCCAGGGACTGACCGCCAAGGACATTCCGCTGCTCGCGGAACAGGTCGGCGTACCGGAAGGGCGGGTCGGAGCGTTCACCGAGAGGATCGGTGAGGTCGTCGACCACAGCAACCACGAGCGCATCCGTGACGCCGCCGTCACCCGCAATCTGCTGTACCAGAAGTTCGTGTGCGTGGACGGCACTCCCGTCACCGACGGCCGGTACGACCGCGACAAGCCCTTCGCCGCCGAGATCAAGCAGTTGCTGGACCTGATCTACAACGTGAATCTCGCCGACGCCCTCGGCATGTATCCGCTCACTCCGACCGACAGCCTGCGCCGGGTGACGCTCCAGGAGTGGCGGGACGTGCGCGCCGCACCCGCCGACGGGATCATCCGGGACCCGGAGCAGCTGGTGCGGTTCCTCCAGAGGCAGGCGTTCTCCACCGTCCAGGACCGGCTCACGCCCGCGGCGATCGACTCCCTGAGCCTGGAGGACATCTGGCGGCTGAGGCAGAGCGGCGCCTGGCACCGCTACATCGAGGCGTTCACGTCGCTGACGGGCGATCCGGCGGCCTTCGGGGACCATGTCGGCGAGGTCTTCGACCGGTACGTCCGGCTCAACTCCGAGATCATCAAGATCGCCGCGGCCGGACGCGGTGGCACCACCGCGACCGACTGGTCGCCCGTCGTCGAAGTCGTCCTGACCGTCGGCGGAGCCGCCTTCACCGCGGTGACCGGCAACGAGGGGTGGGCCGTGGCCGCGACTCTGGGAGCCGCGGCGACGGGATCGCGGGGCGGTTCGGTCCAGTTGATCGTGCGCAACCGGGCTGCCGGGAAACGGGAGCAGAAGTTCGCCCGCGAGATCGCCTCCGTACGGCTGGACACCGAACAGGAGTGGACCCGGTTCCATGAGCTGGCCCGCCGGCTTCCCGGGTACACGGAGCGCCACGGGTCCCCGTCCGCCACCAGTTCCACCACCATCCAGGAGACCGACGAAGTACCGGAGTACTGACGCGCCATGAAACGCCCCGTCCCCACCTACGACGAACTGCGCCGCGAGCGCCCGGAGATGTTCGCCAACGTCCCGGACGGCATCGAGATCCTGCTCGACCCGGCCGACATCGAGGCGGCCCGGCGCGGCGTCGGACCGGACGAACCGGTCGGCGTGGTGTACGGCGACCGGTTCATCACGCTCGTCCGTGACGCCGTCCGCTTCCCCGGGGGCGGGCTGGGCCTCTATCTGAGAGTCCTGCCCGCGACGGACACCCCCGGGGTGGTGGTCCTGCCGCTGATCGGCGAAGGCCCCGACGTCGTCCTGGTGGAGCACTACCGGCACGCCACCCGCGCCTGGCACCTGGAGGCACCGCGCGGCATGGGGGAACCGGGGTCGGGGGCGCCGGAGAACGCGATCCGCGAACTCCGGGAGGAGCTGGGCGTGCGGCTCGACGAGCTGATCCCGCTCGGCGGCGTCCACGCCGACACCGGGCTGCTCGGCTCGCACGCCGAGCTGTACGCGGCCCGGATCTCGGCGGTCGGGGCGCTGGACGCCGCGGAGGGCATCCGGCGGGCCGTGGTCATGCCGCCGCACCGGGCCGAGGAGCTGATCGGGCGGGGCGGGATCACCGACGGGTACACCATCGCCGTTCTCACCCGCGCCCGGCTCGCGGGCCTGCTCCCGAAGGACGGGCACCACACGGCCCCTTGACGCCTGCCGGCGCCCGGACGACCGCCGGCGTGGCGGCCCCGCCGCTTCCGGGGCCCGGCACTCCGGGACCCGCCGCTACAGCACCGGCAGCAGGGCCTTCAGCTCGAAGGCCGTGACCTCGGAGCGGTACTCCTCCCACTCGCGCTTCTTGTTGCGGAGGAACTGGCGCGTGGGGATGACGACTTCGAATTGTTCGATCTAATGGTGCGCTGACCTGCGGGATAGCGGTTGCCGATGGTCGTCCCTGGTCGTCCTGGGTCATCCCCCGACGGCCCAGAGACGGCCCGGCACCCGCGTCCGCATGCCCCCGCCCGGCTTGTTGATGGTGATCCACACGCGCACAGGGAAATGCCTGAAACAGGCCAAAGCGCGTAGTTAGAGTCGTACCATGCGATAGGGCCGAACCCGCATGGACAAGGGGGACATGATGCCAATCAAGACACTTACTTTTGGCGACTCGCTCGCTGGACTACTGGTAGACGGCGTCGAGGGGACGCCATACGTCGTCGCAACACTGACCTATAGCGAGACCCGTGGCGTCCGACTTGAGGTGCCATATATTCACCACTCAGATCAGGAACAATTCGCGAATGCTGAGAAATGGTTCGAGACTGGAGCGCCTCCAAAAAATCTCATGTTCATAACTCACGGTGGAGTTATCTATCTTTTCGGATGCCGGTACTCGGGCCACTCCATGAACTTTGGACACGGCCATGCAGCGGGGTTCATCACCCCTGATGAAGTCGTGCTGGCGAACAGGGATGGAGATCTTACCGAAGATCTAAAAGTATCGGAATTCACATCTGAGCTCGACGCTTTGTTCGAATGGACTCGCTTTCGAGCGGTTCACCACGAAAGAGAGACGAATGAGGAAGGTCGAGTAAATAAGGTCACCATCACCGCCGAAAGCACGGAGAGCGTCTCCTGGACCCAAGGAGAAGCGCAGATGAAGCTCAACACAAGTTGGTCCACATCTGATTCTTCACCTGGATTCCAAATCACCGAATGGGTGGCACTTCAGAGCACCTTTCCCACACCTCGCCCAATGAAAGAGCACCTCTCAGAACAGAGAAAGCTGGCTTCGCTCTTGAAGCTGGCTTTCGGACAGCCTATCTACTTCCGCCGCCATAAGATCCGGGATGATCTATTCGCCGACACGGCACTCAACGGAAGAACTCTTGGAAAATCATTCCATGAGGCCATTAGCCATAGAACCTTTCGAGACTTCTCTCAACCTAAACCCGAGCGGAAAAAATTCAGGCAGCCAGTCTTCTATCTAGCACAGGTTGGCGGTGAGGGCTTGGAGAGGTGGGGCCTAAATTATGAACCATGGAAGCGTTTCATTGAGCCAGCAGTCAGCGTATTGAGCCGACCGGGTACAGTGCTTGAGAATCTCGTGGTAAATGCTTCGATGAGCCTAGAAGCAGCAGGGAGTTTGCTTGGCCATATTTCCGGTGAAGAAGAAACCCACAACGGTTCAGGATATCCAACTACGGCCACTTACGTCCTTCGAGCCATCCTATCTCTTGACATTGACTGGCAGCGCCTATCCGAATCTCCTACCGCTTTGGCTCGCGCAATCTCCAAGAACTACAACACGATCAAGCACTTTGATCGTGGAGTATTTCCGGATCCCATTGAGACGTACTTCGTCAGTGAATTTGCTATGACAATCGTGCGCCTTGTCGCCACGAACTTGGTCGATCCTACCGGCCAATTGGTTCGAGATTACGCAACTAGCTCCTCCTTCGATGAGTTGGCCGAGATGTGCCGGCGACACGACAGGTTCGTTGGCCCTAACGGAGCATTCATAAACTATCCAAGCTAAGTCCTGAGCTGAGCAAGGTCCGCAAGAGTCGCACACGGTCGCTCTGGCGAATTCATAGACGCGATCTTTACGAGCACCAACAAAATGGACGTCACCGAAGCCTGCTCAGCCTCCTTCCCCCACACGAGAGATGGCCATTCGCTTGATCGCGAATGGCCATCTGCTCTGCTGTACTGACTGTCGGGGGGAGGGATTTGAGACCACACCCCGGCGAATTACCCGTCAGCACCCAAGCGGTCCAGTGGATTCACCGTTCTAGCCCTCAATTTGGTCCTTCAAACATCAACGACTGATCGAGGGATCGTCCGCCACGATTCGGCTTGTGAAGCCTCCCTGGCGCAACCGCTCGTAGGCCGCTGCCACGTCGTTCGCCACAGGCTGAGGGATCATGAACCCTTGCTTCGGGTAGATCATCAGACGCTGAAGCGCTCCGACAAGCATATCGAGCACAAGACGCGCATCACCGATGGAATCCACGTACGCCTCAAAGGTCATTGGCGTCGACGCGCTCACAATTTCGACTTCCGGCCAGAGCTTGCGCGCAGTCGCGTACGCGCGCCGCTCCTCATACGGCTTGCTGATCAACAGCACGGAAGACACTGCCACGTCGGCCTGTGCTAGCAGTGTCCGCGAGAAGCGAATGTTCTCGCCCGTGTTTCGAGCCCGAGGCTCGACAAGTACGGCGGCGGCGGGCACCCCGAGCGCGAGTGCACGTTCGCGGTAGTGGACAGCCTCACCGCGCGGCATGCGTTCTTCCGTCGTTCGGCTCGTCGCCCCGGTGAAGACAATGAGGGGCACCATGCCGCGCCGGTAGAAGTCCACGGCGGTATCAGCGACTCCCAGGTCATGGCTGCCGAGGCCGACCGCGACGGAACACGGTCTCGGCTCATGATGCATTTGATGGAAGTCCCACAGCTTCCGAGCGTCTGCCCAGGCCTGCGTCGAGATCATCGACCTTCCCTCCTGTCCTGTGCGGAGTCAGGAACCTTGAATTCGTACTTCCACGCAAAGCGTGATGCGGCATGCACCCCCAAGGCGAACTCAACAACCGTGCCATCTGCCGTGTAGGTGATCCGGTGGAGCTCAACGACAGGCTCACCGTTCGGCAGGTGTAGCAGCTTCACCTCCTCTGACGTTGGGATGCGAGCGAACAACTCTTCCGTCATGTGGTCGATCTCGTATCCTGCGTCGTACAGAACCCGGAATCCGCCACCACGGCCGGGCACGAAACACCCAGAAGGTTGTGCCCTGGACGTCGGGCCGCGTATTCGCCGTCCAGGCTGCACTCACCGAGCAGTACCGCACGATGGTCGACCTCGGCGCTGGTTGTGGTCTCCGCCAAGGTGAGATCTTCGGTCTGGCGGAAGAGGCGATCCAGTTCGACACCGGTTGGCTGCATGTGGGATGCCAAGTCAAAGTCGTGGAGGGCGCTTTGGTCTTCGCGCTGCCCAAGCGGCAGAAGGAACGTGATGTGCCGCTTGCCCCGCAGGTGGCCGCAGCATTGAAGGAGCATGTGGCCGAACATTCCCCGGTGCCTGTGACGCTGCCGTGGGCCCGCCCGGACGGCAAGCCCGTTACCAAGCGCATCCTTTTCGTCCGACCGGACGGGAAAGGGGCGGTACGCCGCACCGACTTCAACACGCGTCTATGGAAGCCCGCTCTCGTCTCGGCTGGCGTCATTCCGGGGCGCGAGCCGGGCAGGCGTCACGACGCCGCCAGGGAGCACGGCATGCACGCACTCAGGCACTTCTACGCGTCCGTTCTCCTGGACGCCGGGGAGAACATCAAAGCGCTGAGCACGTACCTCGGGCACACCGACCCTGGCTTCACCCTGCGGACGTACACGCACCTGCTCCCGAGCAGCGACGGACGGGCCCGCCACGCCATGGACAAGCTCTACTTGGGCCGCCCGTCCGGGCCGGACGGCCCACAGACGGCCCACGGGTGATCATGGCCACGGATGGGGCGCGACGCCCGTGCCCGGCGTCCCATCCGTGGGAGCACCCATAAGCCGCTGACCTGCGCCTACAGCACCGGCAGCAGGGCCTTCAGCTCGAAGGCCGTGACCTCGGAGCGGTACTCCTCCCACTCGCGCTTCTTGTTGCGGAGGAAGAAGTCGAAGACGTGCTCGCCCAGCGTCTCGGCGACCAGTTCGCTCCGCTCCATCAGGGAGATCGCCTCACCGAGGTTCTGCGGCAGCGGCTCGATGCCCATCGCGCGGCGCTCGGCGTCGGAGAGGGCCCATACGTCGTCGTCGGCGCCCGCCGGGAGTTCGTAGCCCTCCTCGATGCCCTTGAGACCGGCGGCCAGCAGGACGGCGTAGGTCAGGTAGGGGTTGGCGCCGGAGTCGATGGAGCGGACCTCCACGCGCGCGGAGCCGGTCTTGCCGGGCTTGTACATCGGGACGCGGATCAGGGCGGAGCGGTTGTTGTGGCCCCAGCAGATGTACGAGGGGGCCTCGCCGCCCGAGCCTGCGGTGCGGGTGGAGCCGCCCCAGATGCGCTTGTAGGAGTTGACCCACTGGTTGGTGACGGCGGAGATCTCGGCGGCGTGCCGCAGAAGTCCGGCGATGAAGGACCGGCCGACCTTGGAGAGCTGGTACTCGGCGCCCGACTCGTAGAACGCGTTGCGGTCGCCCTCGAAGAGGGAGAGGTGGGTGTGCATGCCGGAGCCCGGGTACTCGCTGAACGGCTTCGGCATGAAGGACGCGTGGACGCCCTGCTCCAGCGCGACCTGCTTCATGACCAGGCGGAAGGTCATGACGTTGTCGGCGGTGGAGAGCGCGTCGGCGTACCGCAGGTCGATCTCCTGCTGGCCCGGGGCGCCTTCGTGGTGGCTGAACTCCACGGAGATGCCCATGGATTCGAGCATGGTGATCGCCTGGCGGCGGAAGTCCATGCCGACGTTCTGCGGGGTGTGGTCGAAGTAGCCGGAGCTGTCGGCGGGGGTGGGTCGGGTGCCGTCGACCGGCTTGTCCTTCAGGAGGAAGAACTCGATCTCGGGGTGGGTGTAGAAGGTGAAGCCGAGGTCCGAGGTCTTGGCGAGCATCCTCTTCAGGACGTAGCGGGGGTCCGCGAAGGACGGGGAGCCGTCGGGCATCAGGATGTCGCAGAACATCCGGGCGGTGCCGGGGGCCTCCGCGCGCCACGGCAGGATCTGGAAGGTCCCCGGATCCGGCTTGGCGATCATGTCCGACTCGTAGACCCGCGCGAAGCCCTCGATGGCCGAGCCGTCGAAGCCGATGCCCTCGTCGAATGCCTGTTCAAGCTCGGCGGGGGCGACGGCGACCGACTTGAGGAAGCCGAGCACATCGGTGAACCACAGGCGTACGAAGCGGATGTCGCGTTCCTCGAGCGTCCGGAGCACGAATTCCTGCTGCTTGTCCATGTCTGCTGTCCTACCCATCCTTGCCGGTCAGGCCGCCTGCTCCCACGCCGCCGAGTACACCGGGGCACCCGAGCATGACACCACAGGATTTCCGGAAGGTTGCACACCGGCGTACTAAAGCATTGTCGGACACCCGGCGCGCGGTCCGCGCGTCCGGGTGTCCCAGTGGCGCAAGGGGGTGCGGGGACGGCCGCCGGCTCAGGCGGCGTGGGCGATCTGGATGAGATTGCCGCACGTGTCGTCGAAGACGGCGACGGTCACCGGGCCCATCTCGACGGGCTCCTGCGTGAAACGCACACCGAGCCCCTGGAGGCGCGTGAACTCGGCGTGGACGTCGTCGACGGCGAAGGAGGTGTACGGGATGCCGTCGGCGACCAGCGCGTCCCTGAAGGGCTTCACGGCGGGGTGCCCGGACGGTTCGAGCAGCAGCTCGGTGCCGTCGGGGTCGGCCGGGGAGACGACGGTGATCCAGCGGTCCTCACCCACCGGGACGTCGTTCTTCTTCCGGAAGCCGAGCACTTCGGTGTAGAAGCGCAGCGCCTCGGCCTGGTCGTTGACGAAGACGCCGGCCAGATTGATCTTCATGGGGTCTCTCCTGGTGATTCGGGTGCGGGACCGGAGGCGGTCCCGGCCCGGCTCGCGGGCGCGAGCCAGCGGTCGGTGAGGTGTTCCAGCGGTCCGGTGTTCAGATGGTGGAACTTGTAGCGGCCGTCGCGCCGTGTCTCGACGAGACCGGCGGCCTCGAGAAGGGTCAGATGCTGCGAGACGCCCTGCCGGGACAGGCTGAGCCCGTGTTTGGTCAGCAGCCGGCCGCAGATCTCGAAGAGCGTCTGTCCGTCGCGTTCGGCCAGTTCGTCGAGGATCGTGCGGCGGGTGGGGTCGGCCAGGGCCTTGAACACGTCATCGGGCACACCCCACTATAGGCAAGAATTCACTTGCCTATCAACCCGGCCGGCCGCGCCCGCGGACCGCCGGGCGGTCACCGGTCGCCGGGACCCGGTACGCGTCGGCCGTCGGCCGTCGGCCGTCGGCTCAGTGGAGCGGCACCGCCGTGTCCGACCAGCCCAGCGGATACGGCTCCCCGTCGTCGCCCGGCATGGGCCGCTCCCCGCCCGCCTCGGTGAACGCCGTGAGGGCCTCCACGAGCGCCGTACGCTGCTCGGGAGCCAACCGCTGGACGATCGAGGTGATCTCCCGGCGGCGTGCCGCCGAGACGTCCGCCACGAGCGTCCGGCCCTCCTCCGTGAGCCGCAGCACGGTCTCGCGCCGGTCGCCGGGGTTGACCCCGCGTTCGGCGAGCCCGGCGGCGATGAGCCGGTCGACCATCCGCATCGCGGTGGAGGGGTTCACGCCCAGCCGTTCGGCGAGCGACACGAGCTTGGCGCCGCCCTGGCCCGAGAGGACCTTCAGCAGCCGGAACTGGGGCAGCGTGACCCGGTCCCGGACAGTGGCCAGGGAACGGACGGAGACGGCCACCAGCAGCCGTGAGGCGATCAGCACGGCGCGGGTGACGTCGTCGACGTCGGGCTCGCTCGGCAAGGGTTCCGGAGGGTCGTCCATGCTTCTTTGTACCGCGCCCAGGGCCCCGCCGACCCCTCCTCGCACCCCGCCGCCACTACCGCGACAGGCACGTTCCGGACTCGGAACCCGCCGCGCCCTCCTGCTCGGCCACCTGTACGGACTACGATCTGCGCCCATGGGGGGACGGCGGCACATACGCGACGCGCGTCCCACGGCCTTGCTCAGCGCCGTGGTGACGCTGCTCGCCGCGCTCTACGTCTGTCTGGGCCCCGCCGACGCGCACGACACGCGGTCCCCGGCCGTACGGGCGGCGGAAACCGCGGCGGACGGTGCGGCGGCCCGGCACACCGCGCGGACGGCCGGCGCCGGCATCACCCTCCGTACGGATGTGGCGGCGGCCGGGCCCGCCGCCGCCCCCGAGTACACCTGCCCGTACGACCGGGGCAACTGCCGCTTCATCCCGCACCTCAGCCCGGCCGTGCTGACCGCGCCGCACCCCGCCGACCCGCTCGGCACCGACGACGTAAATCCCGCGCGCCCCGCGCTGCCGCCCCCCACCGGCCAGGTGTCCCGCTCCGGAGCGTCTCCGCGCGCGCCGGACCTCCACGTCCTTCAAGTACTGCGGACGTAGCCGGGCCCGCGCCCCCACCGGGTTCCAGTACCTCCCCCACCCCCGTTCCGCAGTTTTCGAGAAGGACGAATTACAACCATGGCTTCCAAGTCCCAGAGCACCGAGCGCAAGGCCCGAATAGAGCAGATGCGCAAGGCCGAGCGCGCGCGCGAGCGGCGCAACCGCATCATCACCATCACGGCGAGCACGGTCGTGGTCGTGGCCCTCGTCGCCTTCGGCGCGTTCGTGCTGAACAAGGAGTCCGAGGACCAGAAGAAGGAGGAGAAGGCCGCCGCCGAGCCCGTGAAGGGCGAGAAGTCCTGGGACGCGAAGGAGCTGGGCCGCGACCACGTCGCAGAGGCGGTCGACTACCCGCAGACGCCGCCGGTCGGCGGCAACCACAACCAGGTCTGGATGAACTGCGGGGGCGACGTCTACAAGGACGCGATCCCCAACGAGAACGCCGTGCACTCGCTGGAGCACGGCGCGGTCTGGGTGACGTACAACGACAAGGCGCCCGAGAGCGACGTGAAGTCCCTCGGCGAGCGCGTGGGCAAGACGCAGTACACGCTGATGAGCCCCGTGAAGGAGCAGGCCGGCGCCATCATGCTGACCGCGTGGGGCAAGCAGGTCACCGTCGACAGCGCCAAGGACCCGCGCGTCGACCAGTTCTTCGCCAAGTACGTGCAGGGCCCGCAGACGCCTGAGCCGGGTGCGGCCTGCACCGGCGGAATGGGCGACCAGTGACCCGCACGAACTGGGCGGCCATCACGGCGGTCGTGCTCGCCCTGCTGTTCGCGGGGGCGGCCACGGTCGCCTCCGCGGGGCGCGAGGACTCGCCCCGCGCGAGCGCCACGCCCACGGAGGACTCGGCCGAGGCGGGCTTCGCGCGCGACATGGCGGTCCACCACCAGCAGGCGGTGGAGATGTCGTTCCTTGTGCGCGACAGCACGGACGACGAGGAGGTGCGCCGGCTCGCGTACGACATCGCCAACACCCAGGCGAACCAGCGCGGCATGCTGCTGGGCTGGCTGGACCTGTGGAAGCTGCCGAAGATCTCCACCGACCGGGAGCCGATGGCCTGGATGGCGGAGGACGGCGGCCACGCGGACATGGACGGCATGGAGGGCATGGATCACGGCGCCCACGAGGTCCGTGACGGCTCCCTGATGCCGGGCATGGCAACGAAGACGGAGCTGGAGGCCCTGCGGACCGCCAAAGGCGAGAAGGCGGAGATCCTCTACCTCCAGCTGATGACCGACCACCACAAGGGCGGTGTCACGATGGCCCGAGGCTGCGCCGAGTTGTGCGAGGTGGACACCGAACGGGCCCTGGCCGAGGGCATGGTGACGGCGCAGCAGTCCGAACTGGACCTGATGGCCGACCTCTTGAAGGCACGGGGCGCGAAGCCGCGCGCCTGACCACCCGGCGGGCCCCGCCCGCCCCCGGAGAGGGGGGGGGGGGGGGGGGGGGGGGGGGGGGGGGGGGGGGGGGGGGGGGGGGGGGGGGGTGGGGGTGGGGGGGGGGGGGGGGGGGGTGGGGGGGTGGTGAGGGGGTTTGGG
>NZ_JBVJNN010000006.1:40269-53141 GCF_055583685.1 Streptomyces sp. NPDC104581 | reverse complement strand
GGCGCAATCCTTTAAGGCGAGAGGGGTCCCCACCCCCCCCCCCCCCCCCCCCCCCCCCCCCCCCCCCCCCCCCCCCCCCCCCCCCCCCCCCCCCCCCCCCCCCCCCCCCCCCCCCTCTCCGTTCCGCGCGTTCCTCGCGTGCGTCGCATGTGTCGGGTGCGTCGTGTTCCTCGCATGTGTCGGGTGCGCCGCGTGCGTCGGGTGCGCTGTGTGCGTCGTGTGCCGCCTATGAGGCGGGGGGGGGGCCGACGGCGCCACCCGCGCATCGGCGTTTCATGCACGCGTACCGCACATTTCACCCGTTCGGGTGATAGCGGTCGCATACGTCTGACGTCCCCCTGACGATGGGGGCGCTCGGGGCGTACGGCATCGAAGGAGGCAGGAACCCCATGACCACCGCCAGAGACATCATGCATCCCGGCGCCGACTGGATCCCCTCGCACGAGACCCTGGACCGGGCCGCGCAGCTCATGCGTGACCTGGACGTGGGCGCCCTCCCCATCGCCGACACCGGGGAACGGCTGGCCGGCATCCTGACCGACCGCGACATCGTCGTCGGCTGTGTGGCACAGGGCCACGACCCGGCGAAGGTCACCGCGGCCGAGATGGCCCACGGCACGCCGCGCTGGATCGACGCGGGCGCGGACGTGGACGACGTGCTCATGGAGATGCAGGACCACCAGATCCGCCGGCTGCCGGTGATCGAGAACAAACGTCTGGTCGGCATGATCAGCGAGGCCGACCTGGCCCAGCACCTGTCCGACGCGCAGATCGCGACGTGGATGGAACGGGTGTACGCCACCGGCTGACGGCATCACGGAGCGCCCGCGGTCCCGGCAGGGGCGTCGCGGGGGCTCCGGCCCCGGCGGGCCCGCGCACGCTCCCCCAGGGCCCCGCCACCCCATCGCGTCAGAAAGACGATTACACTGGGCCCGTGCCTCAACTACGTCTCGCTCTGAATCAGATCGACTCGACCGTCGGCGATCTCGCCGCGAACGCCGAGGCGATCGTGCACTGGACCCGGCACTCCGCCGAACAGGGCGCGCATCTCGTCGCGTTCCCGGAGATGGTGCTGACCGGCTACCCCGTGGAGGACCTGGCCCTGCGGTCGTCCTTCGTGGAGGCGTCCCGCGACGCGCTGCGCGCGCTCGCCGGGCGGCTCGCCGACGAGGGCTTCGGGGAGCTGCCCGTCGTCGTGGGCTACCTCGACCGGTCCGAGCGCGACCGGCAGCGGATCGGCCGGCCCGCCGGATCGCCGCAGAACGCCGCGGCGGTGCTGCACCGGGGCGGCGTGGCGCTGACGTTCGCCAAGCACCACCTGCCCAACTACGGCGTCTTCGACGAGTTCCGCTACTTCGTGCCGGGCGACACCATGCCCGTCGTCCGGGTGCGCGGCGTCGATGTCGCGCTCGCGATCTGCGAGGACCTCTGGCAGGACGGTGGCCGGGTCCCGGCCACCCGTTCGGTGGGCGCCGGGCTGCTGCTGTCCATCAACGCCTCGCCGTACGAGCAGGCCAAGGACGACACCCGGCTCGAACTCGTACGCAAGCGTGCCCAGGAGGCCGGCTGTGTCACCGCCTATCTGGCGATGATCGGCGGCCAGGACGAGCTGGTCTTCGACGGCGACTCGATCGTGGTCGACAGGGACGGCGAAGTGATCGCGCGCGCACCGCAGTTCGCCGAGGGCTGTGTGGTGCTGGACCTCGACCTGCCCGCTGCCGCCGCCGAACCGCCGGGCGGCACCGTGGACGACGGTCTGCGCGTCGACCACGTCGTCCTGTCCGAGGAGCCCGTCCCCGCCTACGAGGCGGAGCTGGACGGCGGCTACTCCGACCGGCTGGACGACGACGAGGAGGTCTACTCCGCCCTGGTGGTGGGCCTGCGCGCGTACGCCGCCAAGAACGGCTTCAGGTCCGTCCTGATCGGCCTCTCCGGCGGCATCGACTCCGCGCTCGTCGCCGCGATCGCCTGTGACGCGCTCGGCGCCGCGAACGTGCACGGCGTCTCGATGCCGTCCAAGTACTCGTCGGACCACTCACGCGGCGACGCGGCCGAACTCGCCCGCCGTACGGGGCTGAACTTCCGCACCGTCCCCATCGAGCCGATGTTCGACGCGTACATGGACTCGCTCGCCCTGACGGGGCTCGCGGAGGAGAACCTCCAGTCGCGGCTGCGCGGCACGAT
Organism: Streptomyces sp. NPDC104581; assembly: GCF_055583685.1. Taxonomy (NCBI): domain Bacteria; kingdom Bacillati; phylum Actinomycetota; class Actinomycetes; order Kitasatosporales; family Streptomycetaceae; genus Streptomyces; species Streptomyces sp. NPDC104581. Next base: position 50,957 of record NZ_JBVJNN010000006.1, on the reverse strand, counting down.
GCTGATGGCGCTCTCCAACCAGGAGGGCCAGATCGTGCTCGCGCCGGGCAACAAGTCGGAGCTGGCGGTGGGGTATTCGACGCTGTACGGCGACTCCGTCGGCGCGTACGGCCCGATCAAGGACGTCTACAAGACGGCGGTCTTCCGGCTCGCCCGCTGGCGCAACCGCGCCGCCGAGGAGCGCGGCCAGACCCCGCCGATCCCGGAGAACTCGATCTCCAAGCCGCCCAGCGCCGAACTGCGCCCCGGCCAGGTCGACACGGACTCGCTGCCGGACTACGACGTGCTGGACCGGATACTGGCCATGTACGTCGACCGCGACCAGGGCAAGGACGCGATCGTCGCGGCCGGCTTCGACCCGGCGGTGGTGGCCAGGACGCTGCGGATGGTGGACACGGCGGAGTACAAGCGGCGGCAGTACCCGCCGGGCACCAAGATCTCCGCGAAGGGCTTCGGCAAGGACCGTCGGCTGCCGATCACCAACCGCTGGCGGGAGTCACCGACCGCCTGAGCCCGGGGGCCCCGGACATCGCCGGACACCGGCCCGGACGAACGGGGCCGGTTACCGCGAGAGTTCGATACGGGCGGCGATCGGCAGATGGTCGCTGCCCGTCCGGGGCAGCGTCCACGACGACTTCGGCTCGACGCCCTTGACCATGATCTGGTCGATCCGTGCCATCGGGAACGCGGCGGGCCAGCTGAAGCCGTAGCCGTCACCGGCGGCACCCTGGGTGGAACGCATCTGCGACGTCACGGCGTTCAGGGAGCGGTCGTTCATGGTGCCGTTGAGGTCGCCGAGCAGCACGATCCGGTCCAGCCGCTCGTCGGCGATCGCCTCACCGAGCGCGTCGGCGCTGTCGTCCCGCTGGTTGGCGGTGAAACCGGCGTGGAGTTTGACCCGTACGGACGGCAGGTGCGCCACGTAGACGGCGATCGAGCCCTGGGGGGTCATCACCGTGGACCGCATCGCGCGCGTCCAGCCCATCCGGATGTCGACGGGGCGGCTGCCGCTCAGCGGGTACTTGCTCCAGAGCCCCACCGTGCCCTGCACCGAGCGGTACTTGTACGTCCCGCCCAGCGCCTTCTCGTACGTGGGAACCGCCGACGCCTTCAGCTCCTCCAGCGCCACGACGTCCGCGCCGGACTCCACGATCTCGCGCGCGGTTCCCTCGGGATCGGGGTTCTCGGCGTTGACGTTGTGCGTGGCGACCGTCAGGTCGCCGCCGGTGCCCGACTTTCCGATGAGCAGTCCGCCGAAGAGGTTGGCCCAGACGACGGTCGGCAGCAGCAGCGCGATCAGCGCGGTGGCGGAGCGCCGTACGAGCGCGGCCACGAGCAGCAGCGGGACGAGAAGTCCCAGCCAGGGCAGGAAGGTCTCCATGAGACTGCCCAAGTTGCCGATGCGGTTGGGGATCTGGGCGTGCAGGATCATCAGCAGCGCCGTCAGGACGGCGAGCACCGCGACGACGACGCCCCGCCGCCAGATGCCCCGGTCGCCGCGCCAGCGGTCGGCGAGGGTCCGGATCCGGCTCTTGGGAGGGTCGTTGTCGTCGGCGCCGTCCACCCGGGACTCAGCCGTGTACTCCTGCGTCATTCCGCTGCCCTCACTGCCTTGCCGTTCACGCCCGCCACCGACCCTAGGCGATGACGCGCGCTATCCCCGCCGTCCCCGACGGCCGTACGGGCAGAAGGACGACCGTCATGGTCCGGTGGGTTCCGGGCACGGGCGGTTACCGGGCCGCTGTGACACATGACGCACGGCGGGCGCGGGCGCGCGGCGGGCGTCAGTGCTCCGTGCCGGCGGCGCTCTCGCCGGACCCGTCGCCGTAACCGCCCCCGGTCTTGTCCCCGGCCCCGTCCCTGGGGCGCAGCCCTTCGAGGAGCGTGCGGAGGATGCGTTCGGCGAGGTCGTCGTCCAGTGGGGCGTCCTTGCGGTGAATGGTGCGCACCAGCATGGGGCCGACGATGAGCTCGTCGATCAGTTCCACGTCGATGTCGTCCCGCAGTTCACCGGCGGCCACGGCACGGCGCACCGCCGCCGTCATGGCGGCGCGCCGGGGCGCGATCACGGTGTTCTGGTACGCCTCCCACAGCTTGGGGTGACTCTTCATCTGCGCGAAGACGTTGTACAGCAGGGCGGAGCCGCGCTGGGCCAGACCGCGCGTGCGCAGGGATTCCAGACCGACGAGGATGTCCGCGAGGCCGGAGGTCCCCGACAGGGCGGGCTCGGGCGGCTCGATGGCGCGCAGGACGTCGACGAAGAGTTCCTCCTTGCCGTTCCAGCGCCGGTAGATGGTGGCCTTGCCGACGCCGGCCGTCCGCGCGATGCGCTCGATGGAGAGCCCGGCCAGCGGCTCGCCCTCTTCAAGAAGTCTCACCACGGCCTGGAGGATGGCGCGTTCGGCCGCCTCACTGCGCGGCCGGCCTCGCCGGGGCTCCTGCCCCTGGTCCCGCTCCTGCCCTCGCAATGGCCCGCCTTTCGCCCGCACCGTCATCCGCGCTCCGCGCGCGGACGAGCCGATTCTCGCCGACCCCGCCGCATCCGGTCGAACGCCCGGCACCGCCGCCCGCCCCGGCCGGAAGGTCCGACCGTGCCGCGCGGCGCTTGAGTCGCGCTTGACCCCGCCCACCGGGACGGGACACCCCAGGGCGTGTCCGGCGAAGTCCCGTCCGGTCCGCGGCGCCCGGCACGGCACCCCTCCGCCCGGGGCCGGAGGGCCCCGGCGGTGTCGTACGCCGGACGGGTACGCCCGGTACGAGGCGGGTCCTGCGCCTCGCGAGACACCGCGCCGGACGCCGCCGGCCCCGCCCCGCGGGCGGACGCCGCTACGCTCCGGACAAGCCCTGGTCGTGGGCGGCGGGTGCCGCCTCGGCCGGGCGTGGCGGCGCCTCCTCCGGTGCGGGCCGTTCCGGGGCCGTGCGGCCCGGCATGAAGCGCAGGACCACGACGGTGCCGATCAGCGCGACCGCGGCCGAGCCGAGGGCCGTGACGTGCATGGCGCTCAGGAAGGCGTCGTTCGCGGCGGAGACCAACGGGGCGCCGGCCGGGCCGAGTTTCCCGGCGGCGGCCAGGGTCGCCTCGATCGACTCCCCCGCCGCGTCACGCGCCGCGGCCGGTACGGCGCCGAGGTGCCCCTCGATCCCGCCGCGGTAGGTGGTGGAGAGCAGCGAGCCGAGTACGGCGATGCCGAGAGCGCCGCCGACCTGCCGGAAGGTGTTGTTGACGGCCGATCCCGAGCCGGCCTTCTCGCGCGGCAGGGCCTGCATCACGGCGACCGTCACCGGCGGCATGATGTGGGCCATTCCGGTGCCCTGGACGAAGAAGACCAGGCACAGCACCCAGACGGGTGTGGTGGCGTCGAAGAGGGCGAACGCGGCGAGACCGGCGGCGACGAGCAGCATGCCGCCGGCACAGACGGCGCGGGCGCCGAACCGGTCGACGACCAGCCGGGCGCGCGGCGCGAAGACCATCTGCGCCACGGCGAGCGGCACGATCAGCAGGCCCGAGTCGAGGGCGCTGTAGCCGCGCACGCTCTGGAGGTAGAAGGCCGAGAAGAAGGTGACCCCCATCAGGGCGAAGAAGACCAGCGCGATCGCGGCGACGGCGGCCGAGAAGGCCGGCTTCTTGAAGTAGGACATGTCCATCGACGGGTGGTCGCTGCGCCTCTCGTGCACGACGAACGCGGCCAGGACTGCCAGCCCCCCGGTGATCGAGGCCAGCACGGTGGCGTCGGTGAAGTCGGCGAGTTCGCCCGCGCGGATGATCCCGTACACGAGCAGGACGAGTCCGACGATCGAGAGCAGTACGCCGACCGGGTCGACACGGCCGGGAGCGGGGTCCCTGGAGTCCGGCACCAGCAGCACCATCGCGACCAGCGCGACGATCACCACCGGGACGTTGACCAGGAAGATCGAGCCCCACCAGAAGTGTTCGAGCAGTACGCCGCCGGTGATCGGCCCTATGGCGATGGCGAGTCCGACGCCGCCCGCCCAGATGCCGATGGCCTTGGGCTGCTCCTCGCGCTCGAAGACGTTCATCAGGACGGCGAGGGTGGCCGGCATCACGAAGGCGGCGCCGAAGCCCATCACGGCGCGGTACGTGATGAGTTCACCGGGCGATCCGGACATCGCGGCGAGCGCGGAGCCGATGCCGAAGACGACGATGCCGAAGAGCAGCACCTTCTTACGGCCGACGCGGTCGCCGAGCAGACCGGAGGTGAAGAGCAGCCCCGCGAAGACGAGGGTGTAGGAGTTTATGGCCCACTCCAGCTCGCTCTGGGTGGCGCCGATCCCGACGGGCTCCGGGCTGGCGATCGTCTTGACCGCGACGTTCAGGATCGAGTTGTCGAGCACCACGATGAGCAGGCTGAGCATGAGGACGCCGAGGATCGCCCAGCGTCGCCGGTGGACGGCTTCGGGGACCCGGCGCTCGGGTGCGCGGGCCCCGGACGGCGCGGAGGGCGGGGGCGGCGGTGCGGACGAGGGTGAGGGTGTGGGCATGGCGACGAGCGTAGGCCCATTTCAATACGAGACCGTCTCGTATTGTAAATTCTTTACCCGGCGGCCGGTGAGAACGGAGCAGTCCCACTTCCCGTCGGTGGTGCCCGGATGCCACCATGGACACGGTCCGGGGACACCGTCAGGGTGCCTCGAGATGACGAAGGAGCCGTAAGCCATGACGTCCGAGGCTGCGCAGAACCCCTCGCGTGATCCCAAGTCGCTCTACGGCGGCACGGGCACCCGCCGCGTCACCGTCCACGACATCGCCGCCGCCAAGCGGCGCGGCGAGAAGTGGCCCATGCTCACCGCGTACGACGCGATGACCGCATCCGTCTTCGACGAGGCCGGTATCCCGGTCATGCTCGTCGGCGACTCGATGGGCAACGTCCATCTGGGCTACGAGACGACCGTACCCGTCACCCTCGACGAGATGACGATGCTCTCCGCGGCCGTCGTACGGGGCACCAGGCGCGCCCTCGTCGTCGGCGACCTCCCCTTCGGCTCGTACCAGGAAGGCCCCGTGCAGGCCCTGCGCAGCGCCACGCGCCTGGTCAAGGACGCCGGGGTGGGCGCGGTCAAGCTGGAGGGCGGCGAGCGCTCGCTGCCGCAGACGGAGCTGCTCGTCCAGGCCGGCATCCCGGTGATGTCGCACCTCGGTCTGACGCCGCAGTCCGTGAACACCCTGGGCTACCGGGTGCAGGGCCGCGGCGACGAGGCCGCGCACCGCCTCCTGCACGACGCCAAGGCGGCGCAGGCGGCCGGCGCGTTCGCGGTGGTCCTCGAACTGGTGCCGGCCGAGGTGGCCGCCGAGGTCACCCGGTCGCTGGAGATCCCGACCATCGGCATCGGCGCCGGTCCCGACACCGACGCGCAGGTGCTGGTGTACACGGACATGGTGGGTCTCACGGGCGGCAAGGTGCCGCGCTTCACCAAGCAGTACGCGAACCTCCGGCAGACGCTCGGCGACGCCGCGAGGGCCTTCGCGGACGAGGTCTCCGGAGGAACGTTCCCGCAGGAGGAGCACACCTTCCACTAGCACCACCACCAGCCACTGCCGCAAGAGAAGACAGCCCGCCGACATCCCCCATCGGCGGGCTGTCGGCGTTCCACCGCATCCGACAGACGGCTGTCGGCGGTCTGTCGGCCGGATGTCGGCCGCCTGTCAGTGGCGGCTGCCACGATCAACGGCATGACGCGAATCGACACAATCCCCGCCGGCGGCGACTCTGCCGTCACGGTGCGGGGGCTGGTCAAGCACTACGGTGCGACCAAGGCGCTGGACGGCGTGGACCTGGACGTGCGCGAAGGCACCGTCCTCGGAGTCCTCGGGCCCAACGGCGCCGGCAAGACCACCCTCGTACGCTGCCTGTCCACCCTGATCATGCCCGACTCCGGTACGGCCGTCGTGGCCGGTTACGACGTGGTGAGGCAACCGCGACAGCTCCGCCGCACCATCGGTCTCACCGGGCAGTACGCCTCGGTGGACGAGAAGCTCTCCGGCCGCGAGAACCTGTACATGATCGGGCGCCTGCTCGATCTGTCCCGTACGACGGCCCGCGGGCGGGCGGACGAGCTGCTGGAGCGGTTCTCGCTCACCGAGGCGGCGCGGAGGCCGGTGCTCCAGTACTCCGGCGGTATGCGCAGGCGGCTGGATCTCGCGGCCTCGATGATCGGGCAGCCCGCCGTGCTCTATCTGGACGAGCCGACGACGGGCCTCGACCCCCGGACCCGCAACGAGGTGTGGGCGGAGGTGCGGCGGATGGTCTCCGAGGGCGTGACCGTCCTGCTCACCACGCAGTACATGGAGGAGGCCGAGCAGCTCGCGAGCGAGCTGACGGTCATCGACCGCGGCCGGGTCGTCGCGGGCGGCAAGGTCGACGAGCTGAAGGCGCGGGTCGGCGGCCGGACCCTGGAGATCCGCCCCGCCGACCCCAACCGGCTGCCGGAGATGGCGCGGTCGCTGAGCGAGGCCGGCCTGGACGGGGTCGCGGGGTCGCAGATCAACGACGGCATGCTGTTCGTGCCGATCCTCGCCGACGCGCAACTGACCGCCGTGATCGGCCTGCTGGCCGGGCGCGGGTTCGACATCGCGCACATCGGCACCCATCTGCCCAGCCTGGACGAGGTGTTCCTGGCGATCACGGGCGAGAAGACGAGCGAACAGGCCGACGACGTGCGCGACGCCGCCCACGACGACGCGCGGACGAAGGAGGTCGCGGCATGAGCACGGTGACGACGACGGAGGCGACGGGCACCGCGCCCTCCCCGGGCCCCCGACTGCCCGCCCCCGACGTCCCCGGCCAGGGCCGGGACGAGGGCCGGATCGGCCCGCGGGCCAATCTGCGGCACATCAGCGCCCTCGCGCGCCGCAACGTCCTCCAGATCAAGCAGGACCCGGAGTCGATGTTCGACGTCCTCCTGATGCCGATCGTCTTCACGTTGCTGTTCGTCTTCGTCTTCGGCGGGGCCGTCGCGGGCAAGGGCAACCAGTCCGAGTACGTCAGCTATCTGGTGCCCGGCCTGATGGCGATGATGGGGCTCAACGTCTCGATGGCGGTGGGCAGCGGGATCAACGAGGACTTCCAGAAAGGGGTCATGGACCGGTTCCGGACGATGCCGATCGCCCGGTCGTCGGTCCTCGTCGCGAAGATCGTGGTCGAGGTCGGCCGGATGATGGTCGCCTTCGCGATCCTGCTGATCGTGGGCTTCGTCCTCGGTATGGAGATCGAGACGTCCCCCCTCGAAGTGCTGGCGGCCATCGGGCTCTCGCTGCTGTTCGGCGCCTCGCTGATGTGGATCTTCATCCTGATCGGGCTGAGCGTGAAGACGGCGCAGGCGGTGCAGGGCATCGGATTCCTGGTGCTGATGCCGCTCCAGTTCGGCTCATCGATCTTCACCCCGCCGTCGACGATGCCGGGCTGGCTCCAGAACTTCACGGACTACAACCCGCTGTCGAATCTGGCCGACACGGCGCGTGCGCTGTTCATCGGCGGGCCGCTCGCGCACGACCTGTGGATGACGGTGGCCTGGGCGACGGTGATCACGGCGGTGACGGCGCCGCTCGCGGTGTCCAGGTTCCGCAGGAAGACCTGACGCGGGCGGCGGCACGGCCGGAGGGGGCGGGGTGGGAGCCCGGCGGAGCGAAGGCGCGGCGAAGACCTCGCCGGGGGGCCGGCGGCCGGCCGGCGCCGAGGGGGCGTCAGACACCGGCGAGGGCGAACGCCTCGTCGAGGGTGAGCGCACGGCCCTCGGTGAGGGCCTCGTCGTACGCGGCGCCGTCCAGACCACCGGCCCGGACGGCCGCCTCGGCGGCCTCCCGGTTCTCGCGCTCCTGCGAGGCCCGGAAGTGCCCGCGCGGCAGATTCGCCTCGTACGCGCCGATCAGCAGGGCCCCGTTCCGTACGCCCCCGGGGCCCCCGAGTCCGGCCAGCGCCCAGCCCGCCGTCAGCAGATGGACCGCCGACATCTGCGGGGCCACGATCCGCGACATCGCGTCGTTCGACCGCTCCAGCGCCTGCCGGGACCAGTCGAGCCCGGCCTCGTACCGGGTGTCCAGATTCTCCAGCCAGCCGAGCAGGCCGAACACGAAGCCCTCGAAGATCCGCAGGTTGGCGTGTTTGAACTCCTCGCGCAGTTGCGCCAGTTCATGCCGTCCCTCGGCGGCGCGCCCGCTGCGGCCCAGCCAGATCGCCAGATAGATCCGCGCGGCGGGCTCGGCCTCGTAGTCGCGCCGGCCGGCCCGCAGGACCTCGCGCAGCACCGCCTCGGCCTCGTACCCCTCGCCGGTCTCCATCATGACGCCCGCCAGCCGGGTGCGCAGCAGCGCGACCTGCGACTCCACGCCGAGCAGCCGGGTCTTCTCGATGGCGGCGAGGAAGTCCTCGGTGGCGCGGGCGAATTCACCGTTGCGCTCATGGGCCTCGGCGCGCGCCGACAGCGCCTCGGCGGCGCCCCACGCGTCACCGAGCCGGGTGAAGATCTCCAGGCTCTCGTCGGCGTCGTGGCCCGCGTCGCCGACCCACTCGGTGCGGTTGGCGAGGATGTTGGCCCGCACCTGGAGAGCGGACGCCAGCTCCCACTCGTAACCGAAGTCCCGGCACGCCCGCACCCTCGCGTCGATCAGCTCGCGGAGCCGGCCGGCCTGCCCGATGATCATGACGGCGAAGAACCAGAGCGAGCCGGGCGTACGGCAGATCTGCGGCAGACCGGGCTCGTAGACCTCACTGATGCGGCGCAGCCGCTCCAGGGCCCTGGGCGTGGTCCACTCGTCGAACTCGTGGTTCATGCTGGCCAGATGGATCAGCCGGACCCCGCGCCGGGCCTCCATCAGCACCTCGGGCGCCATCGGCGGCGGGGCGTCCGTGCACTGCTCGAAGACGGGCGGGGCGGGGACGACCGGCTCGGCGAAGGGGTCGGGGCCCAGCTCGGCGGCGGCCCGGGACCAGTGCCGGGCGTCGCCGCGCAGATCGCGGATCTGCCAGTAGAAGGCGAGCGAGTGCACCAGGCAGAGCGCCTCCTGCTCGTCCCGGTCGGCCACGGCGCGCCGGAGCGCGGTGCGCATGTTCTCGTACTCAAGGGTGAGGCGGGCGATCCACCGGATCTGCTCGGGGCCGCGCAGTTCGGGGTCGGCGCGGCGGGCCAGCTCGCGGAAGTGGACGAGATGGCGGCGCTCGGCGGCGGGGCGCTCTCCGCACTCGTCGAGCCGTTCACCCGCGTACTCCAGCACGGTCTCCAGCAGCCGGTAGCGCATCTGGCCGTCCGGGGCGGGGGTGGCGATCACGAGCGACTTGTCGACGAGCGAGCCGAGCAGTTCAAGCGCGTCGGGTCCGCAGACGGCCTCGGCGGCGGCGAGGTCGCAGCCGCCCGCGAAGACGGACAGGGCGGCCAGAGCGGTGCGCTCGACGGGGTCGAGCAGGTCCCACGACCAGTCCACGACGGCGCGCAGTGTCTGCTGCCTGGGCAGTACGGTCCGGCTGCCGCCGGTCAGCAGCCGGAAGCGGTCGTCCAGCCGGTCGGCGATCTGCCGGGGGGTGAGCATCCGCAGCCGGGCGGCGGCGAGTTCGATGGCGAGCGGCAGTCCGTCGAGCCGGCGGCAGATCTCGTCGGCCGCGAAGGGGTCCTCGTCCGTACGGAAGCCGGGCCGGGCGGCGGCGCCCCGGTCGGCGAGGAGCCGCAGGGCCATCGGTTCCGGCAGCGGGCCGACGGGGCGTACGACCTCGCCGGGGACGCCGAGGGGCTCCCGGCTGGTGGCGAGGACGGTCACGCCGGGGCAGCGGGCGAGCAACTCCTCGACCAGCCGGGCGGCGGCGTCCACGACGTGCTCGCAGTTGTCGAGCAGGAGCAGCATGCGGCGGCGTGAGCAGTGCTCGACGAGCCGGACGAGGGGGTCGTTGACACTCGGGTCGACGGCCCGCAGGCTCTCGGCGCCCGCGCCGCGCAGTACGGTCTCGCGGGCACCGAGCGCGCCGAGAACGGCCTCGGGGACGGTGGCCGGGTCGTCCACGGGAGCGAGCTCGGCGAGCCAGACCCCGTCGGGCCACGCGGCCCCACCTCCGCCACCGCCCGCGGCGACCTCCTGCGACAACCGCGTCTTCCCGGCCCCACCGGCCCCGAACAAGGTCACCAGCCGCGCGTCCCGCAAATCCTCCGCCAGATCGGCCATGTCCCCCTCCCGCCCGACAAAACTGTCGACCCGGGCTCGGAGGTTGCCGGGGTGCGGGCGGTCGGTGCCGGGGCCGCCGGGGCTGTGAGCGGCGTGCCCAGCGGGCACCGCGCCCGCCCCGGAGGGGCCGGGACGGCGCGCGGCATGCGACGCACCGTACGGAACGGACGCCTCGCCCGCCCCGGAAGCGGTCGGCTCCCCCGCCGCAGGGGCGGTGCCGAACGGACCGGGGCCGTACACGTCGTGCGCCGGAGCGACCTCCGAGGAAGTCGTGCCGGACCGGCCCGAGCCGTGGGCGGCGGGGGCCGCACCGTACGGAACGGACGCCTCGCCCGCTCCGGAGGCAGTCGGCTCCCCCGCCGCAGGGGCGGCACCGAACGGACCGGAGCCGTACACGTCGTGCGCCGGAGCGACCTCCGAGGAAGTCGTACCGGACCGGCCCGAGCCGTGGGCGGCGGGGGCCGCACCGTACGGAACGGACGCCTCGCCCGCTCCGGAGGCAGTCGGCTCCCCCGCCGCAGGGGCG
>NZ_JBVJNN010000006.1:0-40171 GCF_055583685.1 Streptomyces sp. NPDC104581 | reverse complement strand
GAACGGACCGGAGCCGTACACGTCGTGCGCCGGAGCGACCTCCGAGGAAGTCGTACCGGACCGGCCCGAGCCGTGGGCGGCGGGGGCCGCACCGTATGGAAAGGGTGCCTCGCCCGCCCCCGAGAGGGTCGACTCCGCCGCCGCAGGGGCGGCACCGGACGGGCCGGGGCCGTACGTGCCGTACGCGGGACCCGCCTCCGACGAGGTCGGCCCCTCCGGGGCAGGCGCGGGCCGCTGTGCCGCATCGCGTGGGGGCGAGTCACCGGGGGCGGCGGCCGGGCCGGGCGGGCCCGGTCGGGTGCGTGTCGTGGTGCGGGGGGTGTCGGGGTGCGCGTCCGGGTTCAGCAACTCCTTGTGGAGCGTGCGCAGTTCCGGGCCCGGGTCCATGCCCAGGCGGGTCGCGAGGTCGCGGCGGACCTCCTCGTACGCCGACAGCGCCTCCGCCGTGCGGCCCACCGCGCGCAGTGCGCGGATGCGCAGTGCCTGGAGCAGTTCGTCGATCGGGTGGTCGTCGCAGAGCGCCGCAAGTTCGGGCAGTGCCTCCTCCGCGTGGCCGAGGACGAGCGCCGCGGTGAGGCGGGCCCGGCGGGCGCCCAGCCGGCGGGCCTCCCAGCGCGCCGCCTCCGACCTGCGGTCCGGCAGGTCGGACAGCGCGGGTCCGTGCCACAGGCCCAGCGCCTCGTCCAGGAGCACGGCCGCCCGCTCGGGCCCGCCGTCGTCCAGCGCCCTGACCCCCTCGGCCGTGAGCCGCTCGAAGCGGTACAGGTCGACGTCGTCCCGGTCGGCGCGGAGCCGGTAGCCCCCGCTGTCGGAGACGACCGTCCCGGCGCCGAGCGCCCGGCGGAGCCGGCTCACCAGCGCCTGGAGGGCGCCCGCCGCGTCCGCGGGGGCTTCCCCGTCCCAGACCTCGTCGACGAGCGTCGCCGCGGGGACGGTCCTGCCGGGCCGCAGCGCCAGTACGGTGAGCAGCGCGCGCAGCCTGGCGCCGCCGACGGCGTACGGGGTGCCGTCGGCGCGCAGTGCCCGTGTGGGGCCGAGGAGCCGGTAGCGCACGTGACCATTGTCCGGCACGGCCGTTCGGTCGGCCGCCCGCTCCCCCGGGTGCGCCGTTCTCAGGTGCCGCCCCGTCCCTCGCGCCCTCCCCCCGTACGGCGCCCGGCGTCGCCGGAACCAACCCCCGCACGCGAGACGTTTCCGCCGTGCCGCCTGTACGGTCGGGCACGCCGCGCGCCGCCGGCCGTGCCACCGCCCGCACCCACTCCGGATCCCCAGGAGCCGCGAATGACCACCGCCCCCTCCCGTCGCGACCGGCGGATCAGTCCCGTCTTCCTCGGGATCGCCGCCGTCATGGCGGTCACGGGGTGGGCGGTGTGGACCGACTTCGCGGCGGACGCCCGTATCGCCGTCTTCCTCTTCGTCACCTCGGCGTGGATCGTCTCGCTCTGTCTGCACGAGTACGCGCACGCGCGCACCGCCCTGCACAGCGGCGACATCTCCATCGGCGCCAAGGGGTATCTGACGCTCAACCCCCTGAAGTACACTCACGCGTTGCTGAGCATCGTGCTCCCCGTGGTCTTCGTCATCATGGGCGGCATCGGTCTGCCGGGCGGCGCGGTCTTCATCGAGCGCGGCCGGATCCGGGGCCGGTGGCGGCACAGTCTGATCTCGGCGGCGGGCCCCCTGACGAACATCCTCTTCGCGGTCGTCTGCACGGCCCCGTTCTGGCTGGGCATGCTCGACGGCGTACCGATGATCTTCCGTTTCGCACTCGCGTTCCTCGCGCTGCTCCAGGTGACGGCGGCGATCCTCAACTTCCTGCCGGTGCCGGGACTCGACGGCTACGGAGTGATCGAGCCGTGGCTGTCCCGCAAGGTCCGCGCGCAGGTGGAGCCGTTCGCGCCGTTCGGGCTGCTCGCGGTCTTCGGCGTCCTGTTCATCCCCGAGGTGAACATCGCGTTCTTCGACGGGATCGACGCGGTCCTGAGCGGCCTCGGCATCTCGGACCTGGAGACGTACTGCGGTCAGAACTTCTACCGCTTCTGGAAGTCACGCGACGAGCTCTGCCAGTCGTTCGTCGGCTAGGGCCTGTCGTTCGGATCAGGCCCCCGGGGCCTGATCCGCCAAGCAGCGCAGGGCCGTTCCTCAGCCGGTGCCCGCGCCGCCGGCCGCCTTCGCCCTGCGCCGGTAGTACCAGGTCATGTTCGACGACAGCCCGGCCAGCAGCACCCAGACGACGCCGAGCCAGATCTCCCCCCGCACGAAGGCCACCACGGCCGCCGTGGTGGCCAGGAGGCAGACGACGAGGGCGTAGAGAGCGAGGCGGGGCATGGGGTCGGCTCCTGTCGGGGCGTGACGGACGGGACTGCGGCGCCCGTCCAGTGTCCCCCACCCCCATGCCCGCCCGCGCCCAGGTCCGTCCCGGGAGAGGTGGGACGCCGGGGGCCGTCAGACGTCGGTCACGCGCAGGCCCGCGTGCGCCTTGTAACGGCGGTTGACCGAGATCAGGTTCGCCACCAGGGACTCCACCTGGTGCGCGTTGCGCAGCCGCCCCGCGAACACCCCGCGCATGCCGGGGATACGGGCCGCCAGCGCCTGCACGATGTCGGTGTCGGCCCGTACCTCGCCGAGCACCATCACATCGGTGTCGATCTGCTCGACCGCGGGGTCCTGGAGCAGCACGGCGGACAGATGGTGGAAGGCGGCGGTGACGCGTGATCCGGGCAGCAGGGCGGCGGCCTGTTCGGCGGCGCTGCCCTCCTCCGGCTTCAGCGCGTAGGCGCCCTTCTTGTCGAAGCCGAGCGGATTGACGCAGTCGACGACGAGCTTGCCCGCGAGTTCGTCCCTGAGCGATTCCAGCGTCTTGGCGTGGCCCTCCCAGGGCACCGCGATGATCACGATGTCGCTGCGGCGCGCGCATCCGGCGTTGTCGGCGCCCTCGACACCGAGGCCGAGTTCGGCCGCGGCCGTCTCGGCGCGCTCGGCGGCGCGGGAGCCGATGATCACTTTCTGCCCGGCGCGGGCCAGCCGGTAGGCGAGCCCGCGTCCCTGGTCGCCGGTGCCGCCGAGTACTCCGACGGTCAGGTCCGAGACGTCGGGGAGCTCCCAGGGGTCCTTGGCGGGAGGCTTCGGCGCGCTGCCGCTGTCAGTTGAGGTCATGCCCTCGACATTACTTGCCGGTCCGGGAGCCTCCCCCACGCCCTCATCGCTCCCACGCAGCCGGAGTGACCCGTTCGGGTGACGCGGCACCGACCCCCGGCGCGGGGCGTGGCGCTGCGGCAGGATCCCGGCCCATGGATGCCGTACGCGTCGCCCTGCTCCGTGAAGTCCTCGCCGGTACCGAGTGGCCGTCGGCGACCCGCCGGTTCGCCGCGTCGCTGCGGTCGTCCGTGGTGCCCCACGGGGGCGGGCTGCTGCTCGTCGGGACCCGGGCGTACGAGCCGTGGCATCTGGCCGCGCACCTGGTGGACGAGGCGGCGTGGTCCGGCCGCCCGGAGCTGGCGCCGGTGCTCGTACGGCACCGGGTGCGGCCCGCCGATCCCGCCCATCTGTCCGTCGGGCTGGGCAGGCTGGAGGGCGCGGGGCGGGGTGAGACGCTGCTGCTGGTGGCGCCGGAGCGGCCGGACGGCGGGCTGTTGGAGCGGGTGCACGACGCGCGGAGGGCGGGGGCGACGGTCCTGTCGCTGGGCACCGGGGACGCGGAGGTGGTGGGGCTGGCGCACGACACGCTCACCATCACCCCGGCGGTCCGGGACGACGGGCCCTCGGGAGGGCCCCGCGACGAGGAGGCGGACAAGGCGGCCGAAGCGGCCGGTGCGGCACCGAATGAGCCGACGTCGGACGAGACGGGGGCGGACGACGCGGGGGCGGACGACGCGGCGTCGGGTGTCGACCTCGACATGGTTCAGCACCTGGTGAGCGCGGCGGCCGGCGAGAACAGTCTCCCGGCGACGCGCGGCAGGCTCAGCTTCCGTGACCGGCTGTCGCGGCTCGCCGACCAGTTGACCTCGCCGCCGCCGGGCCGCTGGTGACGCCGGGACAGGTGGCCGGATAAAGGATTTGCCCGAGCCGACCGTCACGACGCAGCATGGCCTCTCGTGACCAGAACGCTTTCGGCGATCCTGCCGGACCTCACTCCGCTGCGCACACTGCGCGAGTTCCGGCTCCTGTGGATCCAGGGCCTGGTGACCTACTTCGGCAGCTCCATGGCCATGATCGCGCTGCCGCTCCAGATCAAGGACCTCACGGACTCGCCTCTCGCGGTCGGCGCGATGGGCGCCGTCGAGCTGGTGCCGCTGATCGTCTTCGGGCTGTACGGCGGCGCGCTCGCCGACGCGGTCGACCGCCGCCGGCTGATCCTCCTCTCCGAGGCGGGCCTCGGACTGCTCGCGGTGATCCTGCTGGTCAACGCGCTGCTGCCGCACCCGGCACTCTGGCCGCTGTACGTGGTGGCCGCGGGTGTCTCCGCGCTCGCGGGCATCCAGCGGCCCGCGCTGGACTCCCTGATCGCGCGGATCGTGCCGCACGCCCAGCTGACCGCTGCGGCAGCGCTCAACGCGCTGCGCTGGCAGATCGCGGCGGTCGCCGGGCCCGCGGCGGCCGGTGTCGTGGTCGCGTTCTCCGGGGCGGCGACGGCGTACGCGCTGACCGTGGCCGGGTTCGTCGCCTCCGTACTGATGTGTCTGCGGCTGCGTCCGGCGCCGCCTTCCAAGGAGGCGACGAAACCGTCACTGCGCGGGATCGCGGAAGGCGCGCGGTACGCGTCGGGCAAGCCGGTGCTGCTGGGCACCTACGCGATCGATCTGAGCGCCATGTTCTTCGCCTTCCCGCTCGCGATCTTCCCGTTCCTCGCGGAGGACCTGGACGCGGAGTGGGCGCTCGGACTGATGTACGGGGCGATCCCGCTCGGCTCCGTACTGATCAGCCTGACCAGCGGCTGGGCCTCGAAGGTCAGGCGGCACGGGCTGATGGTCGTGGGCGGCGCGGCGGGCTGGGGCCTGGCGATGGCGATGGCAGGCTGGATGCCGAACATCTGGCTGGTGCTGTTCTGTCTGATGCTGGCGGGCGCGGGCGACATGCTCAGCGGACTGGGGCGCTCGACGATCTGGAACCAGACGATTCCCGAGGAGCTGCGCGGCAGGCTGGCGGGCCTGGAGGTGCTCTCGTACAGCGTGGGGCCGCAGCTGGGCCAGGTCCGCGCGGGCACGGTGGCCGGCTGGACGGGGACCCGCCCGGCGGTCTGGAGCGGTGGGGTGGCGTGTGTGGTGGCGGTGGGGCTGCTGGCGGCGGTGCTGCCGAAGCTGATGACGTACGACTCGGAGACGGACGAGGACGCGTTGCGGCGCAAGGCACAGCAGGAGGAGGCGGCGGCTGCGGACGCGGCTGCCGGTGGGGGCGCCGAAGGGGCCGGTGGCGGGGCTGCCACCACCGGGGACCAGGCGCCCTCGCCCGGGGTGGCGCTCTGACGCGGTGCCGCCACTCGGCGCGGCGCCGGCCTCCCGGTCCCGGTCCCTGGCGGGAAGCCGTCGCCGGGGGTCGGAGGCCCGTCCTCGGACGCCGGACGGGCTCGCCGTGGCCGGCCGGCCGGCGCCAGCACCCCGGACGTGCTCGACGCGGCAGCCCGTGGACCTGTCTTCACGACGGGCGCCGGGCCTCCCGAAGGGCGGGACCCGCGGCCGTCCGGTGCGGTGCGTCGCAAGGCGGAGGACCGGCCTCGTACCGGGCGTTCTCGGCCGACTCACGGCAGCGCGGGGGCACCCCCCGTGGGCTACGGGGGGCAGGTTCCGTGCCAGAGACCGCGGACCGGGCGGGACTTCGCGGACACGCCCTCGGCGGCCGTCAGCTCGGGGGACGGTCCGCCGGGTTGTCGTGCCAGCGGGGGTCCGTCTCCCAGTCGAGGTTGCGGTCGGCCGCCGTCTCCATCGCGCGCTCCGCCTCCTGTCTGGAGGCGTACGGGCCGAAGCGGTCCTTGGCCGGGCAGTCCGGCCCCTCCTCGACCTTCTTGTGCTCGAGGCAGTAGTACCACTCGCCCGGCTTGCCCGCCGTGCGCTTCTTGAACAGGGCCATCGTCGGCTCCTTCCACTGAGGTCCGTCTTCTGGATCAGGCTGCCCCACCAGCGGCTCTTGAACGCTGGTCAAGGGCTGTCCCGTCATCCCCGGTGGATCAGCGCGCGGCGCCAGGTGCGGTGCGTCGCAAGGCGGAGGATCGTCCTCATACTGGGCGTATTCGGGCGATCCGACAACGCGGCGAGGCGCCGCAGCCGTCGTCGCGCGCCCGCCGGGGACGACGGGACAGCCCTTAGACTCGCAGGTATGTCTGGCCAGTCGCTGCTCGTGCCCGGGGAACTCTCCCCCGTCCGTTCCGTTCCCGGAAGAATCCCGCGCCCCGAGTACGTCGGGAAACCTCTGCCGACGCCCTACACGGGCCCGGAGGTGCAGTCCGACGAGACCGTCGAGCTGATGCGGATCGCCGGCCGAATCGCCGCGCAGGCGATGGAGGAGGCCGCGAAGCACATCGCGCCCGGCGTGACGACGGACGCGCTCGACAAGGTCGCCCACGAGTTCATGGTGGACCACGGGGCGTACCCCTCCACCCTCGGTTACCGCGAGTTCCCCAAGTCGCTCTGCACCTCGGTCAACGAGGTCATCTGCCACGGGATCCCGGACTCCACCGTCCTGCGCGACGGTGACATCGTCAATCTCGACGTCACCGCCTTCATCAACGGCGTGCACGGCGACAACAACGCCACCTATCTCTGCGGCGACGTCGACGAGGAGTCGAGGCTCCTGGTCGAGCGGACCCGCGAGTCGCTGAACCGGGCCATCAAGGCCGTCCGGCCCGGCCGGCAGGTCAATGTCATCGGCCGCGTCATCGAGTCGTACGCCAGGCGTTTCGGCTACGGCGTGGTCCGGGACTTCACCGGACACGGCATCAACTCGTCCTTCCACTCCGGGCTGATCATCCCGCACTACGACAGTCCGCACGCGACGACCGTGATGCGGCCCGGAATGACCTTCACCATCGAGCCCATGCTCACGCTCGGCACCCATGAGTACGACATGTGGGACGACGGCTGGACCGTGGTGACGAAGGACCGCAAGCGGACCGCCCAGTTCGAGCACACGCTCGTGGTGACGGACACCGGCGCGGAGATTCTCACCCTGCCCTGACCAGGTGTCCCCCTCGCGATCAAGGGGTAGCTTTCTTACCGACAGGACGCCGGGAACCAGTTGACTTAGGTAAGCCTAAGTAGGAGGATCGGCGAAGGCAAGCGCCCGTGCTGCCCCGCCGGATCTCGGTCTGGTTTTCCGTCCCCATC
This sequence comes from Streptomyces sp. NPDC104581, assembly GCF_055583685.1. Taxonomy (NCBI): domain Bacteria; kingdom Bacillati; phylum Actinomycetota; class Actinomycetes; order Kitasatosporales; family Streptomycetaceae; genus Streptomyces; species Streptomyces sp. NPDC104581. The sequence goes on along the minus strand of NZ_JBVJNN010000006.1, from coordinate 32,855 downwards.
GGCCCGGAGGCCCGCCTTGGACGCAAGCGCCACCGCCACCCCGTTCTCCACGCAGATCCGTGTCGCCTCGCACGAGAAGCACAGCGAGGTGAACACCTCGACCTTCATGAGCGACCTGCTGGGCCGGCGCTTCGGCGTGGAGGCGTACGCGCGCTACACCGAACAGCTGTGGTTCGTGTACCGGGCGCTGGAGGAAGCCGCTCCAGCGGTCGAGGGGGACCCGGTCGCCGGCCCCTTCATCCGGCAGGAGCTGATGCGTTCCGACGCCCTGGAGCGCGATCTGACGCATCTGCGCGGTGCGGGCTGGCGCGAGGGCCTTGAGCCGCTGCCCGCCACCGCCGCGTACGCCGCGAGGATCACCGAGTGCGCCCGCACCTGGCCCGGCGGCTATGTGGCCCACCACTACACGCGCTATCTCGGGGATCTCTCCGGCGGCCAGGTCGTGCGCGACATCGCGGAGAAGACCTGGGGCTTCGAACGCAAGGGCGACGGCGTCCGCTTCTACGTCTTCGACCGGATCGGCAACCCGGCGGCGTTCAAGCGCGCCTACCGCGAGCTGCTGGACGACCTGCCGGTGGACGACCTGGAGAAGCAGCGCATCATCGAGGAGTGCAACCGGGCCTTCGAGTTCAACGGGGCCGTGTTCCACGAGCTGGAGGGCGAGTTCCCGCTCAGCGCGTGAGCCCGCCGACGCGGTGGACCGCGTTCAGCGGGGCGGGAGCAGGCGGACGCGTCCACCGATCTCGATCGAGCCGTCGGGGCCGGGGGCGGTGAGGATCTGCGACCCCCGGCCCTGCGTGATGTTCAGCGCGCGGCCCAGCTCGGCGGTGAGGAGCAGGGCCGCCGCGCCCGTCGCCTCGTCCTCCACGATGCCGTCGTCACGGCGCGGGAAGCCCCGTGCCCGTACGCGGCCGGCCGACTCGTCCTCCCAGGCCCACGCGTACAGCCAGCCCTCGCCCGGCGGCGGGGCCGGGAGCGCGTCGATCTCCGCGACCGTCTCGTGGCGGCGCAGGGTGCGTGGCGGGGACCATTCGGGGCGCGCCGTGATCCAGGTGAACTCGCCGTCCTGGCGCACCCACACCTCGCCTACGGGCGGGTTGACCGTCTCCAGGTCGAGCAGCCAGGCGGCCCCGACGAGCGGGTGTCCGGCGAAGGGCAGCCGCAGGCCCGGTGTGTAGATGTCCACGTTGCCGCGCTCGGGGTCGTCCACGAACACGGTCTCGCTGAAGCCGAGTTCGGCCGCGAGCGCCTGCCTGGACGCCTCGTCGGGGTAGTCGCGGCCCTCCCGTACGACGCCGAGCGCGTTGCCGTACCGGCCGTCGCCCGCGCAGAAGACGCGCAGTACCTCGATGTCGCCGCCGCCGTCCGCGCCGCGGCCGCCGAAGTCAGTCACCGGACTCCTCCGGCGCGTACGCCGTGCCGATCGAGAACCAGGACAGCACTGGCACCTCCACGCCTTGCCGTACCGAACCGGGCTGGTCCCAACCCGGCAGGTGCCGATGGTAGAAGACCCGGCGGATCAAGCGGGAATCGCGGCATCAGCCGCACCGCCTCGCCACCGCCTTGCCAGGGCCGCGCCGTCGACGCGACAGGGCCGTACCGTGCGGATCGCACGGTACGGCCCTGTCCTGCCCCCGCCGTGGCCGGGGCCGGCCGCCCGGCAGGGCTGTCAGATCTCGCCGGTGGCCGGGTTACGGCGCCGGGCGATGAGGACCGCCGCCCCGCCCGCGACGGCGAGCGCGCCCGCCGCGCCCATCAGGGCACCGGCCGGGACCTCGGCGCCGGTGCTCGCGAGGCTGCCGGTACCGCCAGCGGAGCCGCCGACGGATCCACCGCCCGCCGTGCCGCCGGTGGTGCCGGCGCCGCCGGTCGTACCGCCCGTCGCACCGTCCGTACCGCCGGAGCTGCCACCCGCACCACCCGAACCGCCGGGGAGCTGACCGTCCTTGGTGAGGGAGACGGCCGCGGTGAGGGCGTCGAGCGTCTCGCCCTCCTCGTACATGCCACCGAACGCCTTCGTGCCGTCGGCGGTGAGCGAGGCGGGCACGGCGTTCAGCGTGACGACGCCGTCCTCGGCCTTCAGCTCACCGGCGGGCAGGTCGAGCGTCGCGATGGTGAGGTCCTCGAAGGTGGAGACCTCGTGGGTCGCGCGGTCCTTGGTGCTGACGTCCGCGACAAGGGTGCCCTTGCCGTTCTCGACCTCGGCCTCCAGAGCGCTGAGCTTGAGGTCGAGGACGTACGAGCCCTGCTCCTCGTGGCCCAGGAAGCGGACCGATCCCGCGAACTCGGCGGAGAGGGTCTGCGCCTTCGCGTCGAAGGAGCCGGTGGCCTTCGGGAAGCGGTAGGCGTCGCCCGACCGGACCGCTCCGGCGGATAGTTCGACCTTGCCCCTGGCGATGGGGCCCGTCACATAGGTACGGAAGCTCTTCTTGACGCCCCAGTCGAGATTGCCGTCGACGATCGGACCGTCCACGACGGGCGGGACCGCGGGCTCGTCGGTGGGGTCGGCCGGATCCGTCGGGTCAGTGGGATCAACCGGGTCGGTGGGATCGGTCGGGGCGGTGGGGTCCGTCGGGTCGGTGGGATCGGTGGGGTCAGTGGGGTCCTTCACCGCCGTCACCGAGAGCGTCGCCGGGTCCAGCTCGGCGCCCGCGGCGTAGAAGCCCGCGAACGCCTCGGAGCCCTCGGCGGTCAGCTTGGCGGGAATGTCCGTGAAGACCATCGCGCCGTTCTCGCCCTGCCCCGGCCGGGCTGTCGTCAGGTCGAGATCGGCGATCGGGACGTCGTCGCGCGTCTCGGACCTGCCCTCGGTCACGCTGGTGACGTCGGCGGTGATCTCCCCGTCCACCCGGGTGGTGTTGACCTTCACATCGCTCAACTTGATGTCGAGTACGCCGTGGTGGCCCTCGAAGTGGACGCTTCCCTTGAAGGCGGTGGCGGTGGCGTGCGTGCCGGTGTCGTAGGTGCCCCTGCCGTCCGTGAAGGTGAACACACCGTTTCCGGCGGCCTGGGTGGCACCGTCGGCGGCCGTGATCTTCCCGGCGGCGACGGGCGAGAGCAGGTACTTGCGGAAGGACTCCTTGAAGCCCCACTCCAGGGTGCCGTCCTCCAGTTCGAGTTGGGGCGCGGCGGGCGCTCCGGGGGCGGCGGCGGGAGCGCCGCCGGCCGCGGACGCCGGGACGGCGAGCGCGGTCGCGCCGATGGCCACGACTGTGGCGACCGCTGCGGCAAGGGCGGTGGGACGACGGGTGGCAAGCATGTTCGGGGATCTCCTCGATGAAGGTAATGCGCGAAAGGAGCGGGGGGTGGGGAGGGGGACGGAAGGTCAGGAGGGTCCGTCGTGCCCGCCGGCGGCACCGGAGCCCGGCCCGGAGGCAGGTGCTGGCCCGGAGTCCGGCCCGGAGGCAGGTGCTGGTGCGGAGTCGGGACCGGAGGCAGGTGCTGGTGCGGAGTCGGGACCGGAGGCCGGGGCCGCCGGCGCCGTCTTTCCGCGGCGCCGGACCCCGAGGTACACCGCGAGCGCGGCGGCCAGCAGCAGAGCGGCGCCGACGCCCGTGTACGTGAGGACGGCGGAGGACGAGGAGGCCGGGGCGGAGGCGGCACCGTCCACCTCCGCGGGCTCGGTGGCTCCGTCCGCCGCGCCCGCCTTCGGAGCGGCGGAGGCCTCGACGTCACTGCCCAGATCGGGCAGTGCGGGCAGCTCCGCCTTCTTGTCGACGGCGACGGCGAGCGAGACGGGATCCATCACCGTGCCCGCCGTGTACATGGAGCCGAACGCCTTGGCACCGGCCTCGGTGAGCGTCGCGGGGGCCTCGGTGAGTACGGCGAGGCCGTACTCCGGTGTGAAGTCCTTGGCGGCGAAGGTGACGAGCGAGACGGCCCGGCGCGGTGCCCCGCCCTCGGTCGTGACGTCGGCGGCCAGGGTGCCCTTGCCGCCCTTGACCCGAACGCCGATGCCGCTGAGCTTGAGGTCCAGTCGGTTGCCGGTGAAGCGGACACTGCCCGCGAAGTCGGCGTCGAGCGTGCCCTTCTCGGCGTCGTACGTGCCCTTGCCCTTCGGGAAGCGGAACAGCGCCCCGCCGTCCCGCGCGCCGTCGCCGAGCGTCCAACGGCCCTCGGCGATGGAGCCGGTGACGTACTCACGGAAGGTACGGCGCACTCCCCAGTCGACGGCCGCGTCCTGGAGAGCGCTGTCGGCCCGCTCCTCCCCGGCCTCGCCGTCGCCGTCGTCGCGGGCCTCGCCGGACGGCTTCTCGGCGGGTTGCCGCGCCGGGTCCTTCGCCGCGGCCACGTCCACGGAGAGGCTGACCGGGTCGAGCGGAGTGCCCGCCTCGTAGTAACCGGCGAAGGCGGTGGCGCCCTGCGCGGTGAGTGTCGAGGGGACGTTGCTGAGCGCGACCGGGCTGCCGCCGCCCCGCATGTCGATTCCGCCGAGATCGAGCGTGGCGAGCGGAACCTGCGACGCGGTGGTCACCTTTCCGCTCCCCTTGGCCTTGCTGGTCATGTCGGCGTGCAGGGTGCCCCGGCCGCCGGAGACACGGACCGTGGGACGGCTGATGGTGAGGTCCAGCTCGTACGATCCGTCGGGCTCGGTGTGCCCGACGAAGCGGACGCCGCCGCTGAAGCCGGCGCGCAGGGCGCCGCTGTCGGGGTCGTACGTCCCGGAGGCGGAGTGGAACCGGAACTGGCTGCCGCCCACCGTGGCGGCTCCCCCGTTCAGGGTCCAACTGCCGCCCGCTACGGGGCCGGTGACATAGCTCTGGAAGGACGACTTGATCCCCCAGTCGAGCCTGCCGCCCCGCACGGTGCGGTCCGCCGCCTGCGCCGTGACCGCCGGGATCATGGCTCCGAGGAGCACGGCGAGCAGCGCGAGGGCGAGAGCGCGCACCGGTCCGGACGACAGCATCAGAGGATCACTCCCACGTTGGAGACGTAAACGGAGCTGGACGGAGGCGGCCACGGGCACGCCGGGGAAGCCCGGTTGACGAAGCCGCCCCGGACCTAGCAAGCAAGGTAAGGCTAACCTAAGCTATCTTCAGCCCGGCCGGAACCCTTCCGCCCAGGCGCCTCGACGGACTCCACACGGGACTCCACAGACGACGGGACGGTGCACTCCGTGCGCACTCAACGCCTGGCGGGCGCACTCCTCTCGGTGCTGACCCTCGCCCTGGCCGCCACCGGCTGCGACGGAAGCGACACCGGTGACACCGGCGACGGCGGGACGGCGAAGGCCGCCGCTACGGCGGCCGCCGCCGACCGCGTCGAACCACTGGCCGCCGTCCCCGATCCGGCGCTCCCGGTCACGGTGGACTCCGCCGACGGCACGAAGGTCACCGTCACTTCGACGGACCGACTCGTTCCGCTCACCGGATCGCTCAACGAGATCGTCTTCACCCTCGGCCTCGGAAAGCACGTCGTGGCCCGCGACATCACCGCCACCTTCGAACAGGCCGAGAAGCTGCCGGTGGTGACCCGCGCCCACGACGTCTCCGTCGAGAGCGTCCTGTCCCTGCGGCCGACGCTCGTCATCGCCGAGACCACCACCGGCCCCGCCGAAGCCGTCGACCAGATACGTGACGCCGGGATCCCGCTGCTCGTCGTCGAGCCGGCGAAGGGCCTGGACGACGTCGGCACACGCATCGAGACGGTGGCGCGGGCGCTGGGCGTCGACGCGGCGGGCGAGCAGCTGAGCGCGCGTACGGCGGAGCGGATCGCCGCCGTACAGAAGCGCATCCCGGCGTCCGGCGACGGCGGGAAGCCGCGTGTGGCGTTCCTCTATCTGCGCGGCTCTGCCTCGGTCTATCTGCTCGGTGGCCGTGATTCCGGGGCGAGTTCACTGCTGGAGGCGGCGGGCGCCGTCGACGCGGGCAAGGAATCCGGCCTGGACAAGGACTTCACCGCTGTCACGAGCGAGGCACTGGCGAAGGCCGCGCCCGACGCGATCCTCCTGATGAGCAAGGGACTTGAGTCGGTCGGCGGTCCCGATGGCCTGGTGAAGATCCCGGGTGTGGCCGAGACACCCGCCGGTCTCGACCGCCGGTTCGTCTCCGTCGACGACGGCGTACTGCTCAACTACGGGCCCCGTACGGACCAGGTGCTCGCCTCCCTGGTCGAACAGCTCTACCCGGACGGCGAGTGACGTGACGACGACACCCACACCGGCACCCGCTCCCGCGTCCCCGCCCCCGTCCGCCGTCGCCCCCGCGCCGCCGGGCCACCTCCCGTACGGAAACGCACCCTCGCGGAAGCGGCCCCAACAGCGCGGAACGACGTGGCTGTTGACCGTCGCACTCCTCGGCGCACTGCTCCTGCTCTCTCTGCTCTCCGCCGGGCTCGGCGCGTACGACATACCGCTGGGCGACGTCATCGGCTCCCTGTGGCACCGGATCGGCCTCGGCGGCGCCCCGCTCGAACGGGTCCCCGAGAGCGTCCTGTGGAACGTCCGGCTGCCGCGTGTCGTCCTCGCGCTGCTCGTCGGGGCCTCGCTGGGCTGCGCGGGCGCCCTGATGCAAGGCGTGTTCGGCAATCCGCTCGCCGAACCGGGCGTCATCGGCATCTCGGCGGGCGCGGCGGTCGGCGCCGTCGCGTCGATCGCGCTCGGCCTGAGCTTCCTCGGCAACTGGACCGTCACCGTCTGCGCGTTCGTCTCCGGGCTGCTGACCGTGCTGCTGGTGTACACGATGTCCCGCTCCGGCGGCCGTACGGAGGTGGTCACGCTCATCCTCACCGGCATCGCGGTGAACGCCTTCGCGGGCGCGCTCATCGGGCTGTCCGTCTTCTTCGCCGACAACGCGCAGATCGCCCAGATCACCTTCTGGCAGCTCGGCTCGCTGGCGCAGGCGACCTGGCCCAAGGTGCTCGCCGTACTGCCGTGCGCACTGCTCGGTCTCGCCGTCGCGCCCTTCTACGCACGGAAGTTGGACCTCCTGGCGCTGGGCGAGCGGCCGGCCAGGCACCTGGGCGTGGACGTCGAACGGCTCCGAGTCGTCCTGGTCCTGGTCGTCGCGCTGCTCACGGCCGCCGCCGTGGCGGTGGCGGGGATCATCACGTTCGTCGGGCTGCTGGTCCCGCATCTGCTGCGGATGGCGAACGGTCCCGGCCACCGCTTCCTGGTACCGGGCAGCGCGCTCGGTGGCGCGCTGGTGCTGGTCGCGGGCGACCTCGCGGCCCGTACGGTCGCGGCCCCGGCCGAACTGCCGCTCGGTGTCCTCACGGCACTCTTCGGCAGCCCGTTCTTCTTCTGGCTGCTGCGCAGGACACGGCGCGGACAAGGGGGTTGGGCATGAGGGCCGGCACGGTCGTGAGGGCGACGGCGCACCGCGTGCTCCTGAGCGGATTCGCGGTGCGGGGCAGGGAGTTGCCCGTGCCCGTCGCGCACGGGGACGTCGTCGCCGAAGCACGGGACCTGCGCGTACGGTTCGGGCGGCACGATGTGCTCGGTGGCGCCGAGGGCGGTGTCGGCCTCACCGTACGCGCAGGTGAGGTCCTCGCGCTCGTCGGACCCAACGGGGCGGGCAAGTCGACGCTCCTGGCGGCGCTCGCGGCCGACCAGGGTGCGGACAGCGGCGGCGTACGGATCGCCGGCCGCCCCGCCGCCGACTGGTCCGCGCCCGAACTCGCCCTGCGCCGGGCCGTGTTGCCACAGGCCGCCACGCTCTCCTTCCCGTTCCCGGTGGAGGAGGTCGTACGGATGGGCCGGGCGCCGTGGGCGGGTACGGCGTCCGAGAAGGACGACGACACCGCCGTGGCCGAGGCCATGGCGGCGACCGAGGTCACCGAATTCGCGCACCGCCCCTTCGCCGCGCTCTCCGGCGGCGAACGCGCCCGCGTCGCGCTCGCCCGGGTTCTCGCCCAGCGCGCGCAGCTGCTCCTCCTCGACGAGCCGACCGCCGCACTCGACCTGCGCCACCAGGAGTTGGTGCTGCGTATCTGCCGGAATCGGGCGGCGGCCGGTGACGCCGTCGTCGTCGTGCTGCACGATCTCGGGCTGGCCGCCGCGCACGCCGACCGGGCCGCCGTCCTGCACGGGGGACGGCTCGTCGCGGACGGCCCGCCGGCCGAGGTGTTCGGTGCCGAACTGCTCAGCCGCGTCTACCGCCAGCCCGTGGAGGTCTTCCCGCACCCACGCACCGGGACCCCGCTCGTGCTTCCGGACAGGACCGGTAGGGTTCGGACGGTCAGTGGGGGACACGGAGCAGAAGGCGACCGATGAGAAGGCCGATTCGGGCAGCGGCGGGGTTGGCATCAGCGACGGTGATGTCGTTGCTCGCGAGTGGGTGTATGACGGTCCACGGTGAACTGGCCGTGCTTCCGGGCGCGAAGAAGTCCGAAGCCGCCCGGGCGCTGGCCGATTTCACCGAGGCGTACAACAAGGCCGACAAGGCGTACGACCCCGCGCTGGACGCCGGCCGGGTCACCGGCGCGCTGGGGGCGATCAACCAGGCCGGGCTGAAGGCCAGAAGCATCACCAACCCGGACGGCAACGACCGGCACCAGCCGCTGGAGTTGACGGACGCCAAGTTCTTGATCCCGAAGAAGGCGGGCTGGCCGCGCTGGTTCGTCGCCGACACCGACAGCAACCGCGACAAGGACGACGGTCCCGGTGACAACCGCTGGGTGCTGGTCTTCGTGCGCAACGGGGCCGACCAGTTGTGGGAGGTCGCCTATCTCGCGATCCTGACGCCGGACGAGATCCCCGAGTTCAAGACCGACAAGGACGGTCACGTCGAACCGGTCCCGGCGGACGGCGGGTCACCGGCAGTGGCTCCCGGCGACATGAGCAGCGAGTACGCCTCGTATCTCAAGAGCGGCGAGCCCGCGCACTTCGCGCCCGGACCGCACACCAGCGAGTGGCGGAACCTTCGCGAGAAGAACGCCAAGCTGCCCGGTCTGACCATCCAGTACATCGATCAGCCCCTGGACACCGGGGACTTCGCGCCTCTGGCGCTCGCCACGGAGGACGGCGGCGCGCTGGTCTTCTACGCGCTCAGGTACTTCGACCGGCAGACGGCCGCCCGCGGCTACACCCCGAAGGTCTCCGCCGATGTGAAGGCGCTGATGACCGGTGAGGTGAAGGACACCCTCACCAAGGAGTGGGTGTCGAGCCAGGCGGCGGTGGTGAGGCCCGACGGCGCGGGCGGCGACCAGGTGGACGTGGTGAGCAGACTGCAAGGGGTGATAGGGGCCGAAGGCTCCTGACACCCCCTCGGGGACGCCCGCGCACGAGCCGCGCGCCCGTGCGCCGGGTCCCGCCGGACGCTCTCGCCGGTGGTCAGCGGCCGAGCGGCCAGGCCACCGGGTGCGGGTCCTGCTCGTGGTTCTCGCCCGCGTACCGCGCGCACGCGTCCGTCAGCGTCTCCAGCAGCGTCAGCGGGTCGGGCAGCGGATGCTCGGGGCCGCGCAGCCAGGTCATCGACAGCTCGCCGGGCAGCCTGGCCGGGGGTACGAGGACGTAACTGCCCCGGCAGTGCCAGCGGAAGCCCGGATGCTCGTCCATCGTCTCGGGGTGGCAGTCCAGTTCACAGGGCCACCACTCGTCCTCGTCCTCGGGCGTGCCGCGGGTGGCGGTGAAGAACAGCATCCGGTCGCCGCCGGAGTCGGCCACCGGGCCGACGTCGACACCCGCGTCGAGCAGCCTCTCCAGCGCCCTGCTGCCCGCCTCCAGCGGAACGTCCAGGACGTCGTGGACGAGACCGGTCGCCGTGATGAAGTTGGCGTCGGGCTGGTTCCTGGCCCAGCGCTCGATCTGTGCCTCGTCGGTCGTGGACTGCGTCTGCCAGGCGAACGAGACGGGATGCCTGGCGGGGGTGGGACAGCCGATGCGCTCGCACGAACACCGGTAGCCGATGGGATGCGCGGCGGGCGAGACGGGCATACCGGCCGCGGCGACGGCGAGGAGAAGGGCCTCGCGGGCGTCGGCGTCCGCGGCGGTCGACCGGCCGTCGTCGTGCTTTCTGGCGAGTCGGCGCAGCCACTGGGAAACCTTGCCCTCAGTGCCGCGGTAGCGGCCGAAATCGTCGCCCATCTATCCCCTCACCTCATGCGCCGGCCCTCGTCGACACTTCCATGTTCGCACCATCCTGCGCTTCGGGGGGCCGCACTCCCCAACCGGGGTGGGCGGGCGGATGCCGATCACCGGGCGTCATCACGCGCCATATGGGCAAATAGCCCACCGATACGGTCGATGAGAGCCCGTGGTGTCGGACACACTCCCCGGGTCCGATCCTGGTCCGGTCCAAGTGGCGTCCGGGTCCGGACCGGCCGCAGACGCCGGCGGGCACTCAGTGCCGCGGGGCCAGCCCGCTCAGCGTGTAGTCGACCAGCGAGTCGGCGTAGTCGTGGGTGAGGGGCAGCGTCCGCAGCAGCCAGCGGTGCAGGATCGGGCCGGTCAGCAGCTCCATCGCGGTGCGCGGGTCGATGTCGTCCCGTACGGTCCCCGCCTCCTGTGCGGCCCGCAGCCTCCGTACATAGAGGGCGGCCTGCGGCTCCAGCAGTTTCTCCGCGTACTGGGCGCCGATGGCCGCGTCGACGATGCCCTCGGCGGCGAGCGCGCGCGTCGGGGCCTCGAACGCGGGATCGTTCAGCTCGTCGACCGTGGCGCGCAGCACCGTCTTGAGGTCCGCCGCCAGATCACCGGTGTCCGGGATCCCGTAGTCGTCGGCGCCGCCGGCGGCTTCGGCGGCCTGTTCCCCCATGTCGAGGAAGGCTTCGAGGAGTACGGCGGCCTTCGAGGGCCACCAGCGGTAGATCGTCTGCTTGCCGACGCCCGCGCGGGCCGCGATGCCCTCGATCGTCGTCTTCGCGTAACCGGCCTCACCGACCAGCGACAGGGCGGCGGCGTAGATCGCGCGCCGTGACTTCTCACTGCGGCGGGTGGAATCCGGTGCCTTGCTCTCAGCCATCGCACCAGCCTACCAGTGAGGCGAGACGCACCGTCTCGCCCGAAGGGGTCCGGGGCCGCTCCCGCGCGGATCATCTGGACCGGCTGCCGGAGGAAAACCCCCCGCGCCACCGCTTCGGTGTCGCTGCGTGAACCACCCGATCGGATCACTGCGCGAACGCCCCCGCACGGCGGACCATGGGTCAACGCACACACCCCGTGCGCCCCGTCCGTCCGTGAGGAGCCCCAGTTGCCTCGTGACGCCTCGCCCCGCCGTTATCTGATGTGCCCACCGGCGCATTTCAGAGTGACGTACTCGATCAACCCGTGGATGGATCCGTCGAAACCGGTGGACCTGCCGCTGGCTCTCGCGCAGTGGGAGGTGCTCCGCGACCGCTACCGCGCTCTCGGGCACACCGTCTCCCTGCTCGAACCCCGACCCGACCTGCCCGACATGGTGTTCGCCGCCAACGGCGCCACGGTCATCGACGGCCGTGTGCTCGGCGCGCGGTTCGCGCACCCCGAGCGGACGCGGGAGGCCGAAGCGCATCTGGCCTGGTTCCGCGCGCGTGGCTTCACGGACATCCACGAGCCGGCGCACATCAACGAGGGCGAGGGCGACTTCGCCGTCACCGCCTCGTACATCCTGGCGGGGCGGGGCTTCCGGTCCAGTCCTCTCTCGCACGACGAGGCACAGGAGTTCTTCGGCCGGCCGGTCATCGGTCTCGATCTGGTCGACCCGCGCTACTACCACCTGGACACCGCGCTCTGCGTCCTGGACGACGCGGCCGACGAGGTCATGTACTACCCCGGCGCGTTCTCGCCCGGCAGCCGGGCCGTGCTGGCCCGGCTGTTCCCGGACGCGATCATCGCCCAGGACGCGGACGCGGCGGCCCTCGGGCTCAACGCCGTGAGCGACGGCCGCCATGTGCTGCTGCCGCAGGCCGCGGCCGGGCTCTTCGCGCCGCTCAGGGACCGCGGTTACGAGCCGATCGCGATGGACCTCGGTGAGCTGCTCAAGGGCGGTGGCAGCGTGAAGTGCTGTACGCAGGAGCTACGGCAGGAGCAAGAGCTGGACGTGCGGCGGGAGTTGCTGCTCTCAGCCTGATTCCGGCGACTGATCCGGTGACCGGTCCGGTGACGCATCCGGTGACCGGTCCGGCGCGTTGTCGCGCCGCGCGTCGTGGGGCGGCCAGGCGTCGCCCCACGACACGTCCCGCGCCGACCGGTAGAGCGGACCGTGCCGCTTGCTCACCGTCTCGCGCCGCAGTCCGTCCGTCTCCGTACAGAGGTCGAGCAGCATCTGCCCCTTGCGGGTCTGCGGCTTGCGGGTCACCCGCGCCCGCACCGGCTCGGCGGCGAGGCGCACGGCGGCCACATAGCTGAACTTCTCGTCCTCGTACGCCAGCGAGCCGCCCTTCACCTGACGGTGCAGCGACGACCGGCTGACCCGCGCCGCGAAGTGGCACCAGTCCGTGCCGGGTTCGATGGGGCAGGCGCCGCTGTGCGGGCAGGGCGCGGCGACGCGCAGGCCCGCCCCGATCAGCACGTCGCGGGCCTCGATGACGCGCTGGTAGCCGTCGGGCGTCCCCGGCTCCACGATCACGACGGCCTGCCCGGCGCGCGCCGCCTCGGCGACGAGGGCGGCCCGGTCGCCGTCGGTGAGTTCGTTGAGGACGTACGAGACGGTGACGAGGTCGCTGCCGGGCAGCGTGAGGCCCGTACCGATCCTGGTACGGCGCCACTCGACGTCCCGCAGCCCGGGGACCCGCGAATCGAGGGCCAGCTCACGGCCGAGGGCGAGTGCGGGCTCGGCCCAGTCCAGCACCGTGGTGGTACGTCCCCCGGCCGCGCCCTCCTCGCCTTCGCCGCCCCCGTGGCCGTCGCCGTCGCCCTGATCCGGCCAGGTTGCCTCCGCCGCCCAGACCGCCGCCCCCGTGCCACCGCCGACATCCACATGCCGGGCCGGCGCCCACCCGGGCGCGGCGGCGGCGAGCGCTTCGAGCGCGGACCGTACGGCCTCGAACGTCGCGGGCATCCGGTACGCGGCGTAGGCGGCGACGTCGGAACGGTCACGCAGAAGCGGTGTACCGGTCGGGGTGGCTCCCCGGTAGTTGGCGATCAGCCGCTCGACGGCGCGGGCGGCCTGGCTCGGCGGCAGTCCGTCGAGCAGTCCGGCCAGTGCGGCACGCAGGGCTTCGGCGGTGGGGAGGGAGGCGTTCACCGCCGAAATTGTAGGCGTCCCGGCAGTGGCCTGAATCCGACCGTCCCACACTCGGCGGGCAGCTGACGGGCACGGAATCGGGGTTGAACGGGCTGCGGCGGGCACCCGCCCAGTTGCTACGCTGACGGCCGTTGCCGCTCCATCGCCACACCGTGCTCGCGGGGGGACCAAGTTGTCGTTTTACCGTGCTCGCGGTCTGACGCCGATGTCCTTGATGACCAAGCGGCAGAAGATCGTGCGCTTCTCACTGATCACCGGTGTGCTGATCCTGGTGATGCTGCTCGTCCTGGCGAGCTGCGGCGGGAGCAAGGAAGAGGCCAAGCCCCAGAAGCAGCGCGTCGTCAGCACCGGTCCGGACACCCAGCTGAACGTGCCCGCCGGCTACGACACCCGGCGCGGCTGGGAGATCTCGGACGTGTCGCCGCAGTACGCGGTGGCGTCCGCGACAGGGCTCGTCGCGTATCTGGCCAGGATCGACGAGAGCCGGTACCAACTGCGTACCCAGAACGTCTCGACGGGCAAGGCCGGTTGGTCGGGCGCGGCGTGGCGGCCCCTGGCGCCGGTGGACCGGTATCCCCGGCTGCTCTCGCTGACCAAGGGTGACAAGCAGTACTTCGTGACCTGGTCGTACGGGCGGCTCGGCGAGTACGCGCTGGCGTCGGCCGACTCCCTGATCTCCCTCGACGTGTACGACGCGGCCACCGGTGAGCAGCGGCGCGTCGAGGTCCCCTGGGGGGACGCGCCGACCGTCACCGGCGCCGGACCGGGCATCCTGATCAGCGACGGCAAGGCCATCAGCGCGGTCGTCGACCCGGCGACGGGCGAGGTGTCGAGGACGGCGCCCGGCTCGCTCGGCTATCCCAAGGGCTGCGCCAACTGCAAGAAGCTGACCGAGGTGCGCGGGGTGACCGCGAAGGGCCTGCTGGTGAGCGGGGCGAAGGAGTTCTGGGTACGGGGCGGCTGGTTCAGCCGGAAGGTCGCGCCGAAGGGCACCGAGCCGACGTCCGGGGTGCCGGCGTCCATGTCGTACGGCCATGTTCTGGCCAAGTGGCAGAAGAAGAAGGGCGCGAAGGACGCCGCCACGCACGACATGTGGGTGGTGCACGACCTGGACAGCGGCAAGGCCGTGGCGCAGGTGCGGTGCCGTAAGCCCGCGATCAACTCCGGCGCCGATCCGCAGCTCGTATCCTCCCCCGACGGCCGCTATGTCATCGCGGGCAGGCTCGCCTTCGACCTGGACGAGAAGAAGGGGTACTGCTTCGAGGAGGCGGACGGCACCAGGCCGCTGACGCTGACCTCGGTCTCGGACGCGGGTACGGCGTACGGGGCGACGAAGGCCCGCAACGTGACGGACGCGCTCTCCGGCGGCGGCAATCCGGTCGAGGTGGATCTCGCCACCGGTGAGCCCGAGCCGCTGGCCCTCAACGTGCGCCTGCCGGCCGGTGACACGAGCGGGATGGGGCTGTTCCGCTGGACGGACGGCAAGGACCGCCCGCATCTGATCGCCTACTCGCTGCGCGAGGAGGACTGACCGTCGGGTCCCGGTCCCGGGGCCCAACGGCCTTACGGCTCAGGCGTTCTCAAGGGCTGAAGGGCTCAGGGACCGGTCAGCTCCGTGGTCGCCGCCCGGTGGTGGGACCGCCAGGGGCGGCACAGCGCCAGGAAGCAGACGAGCGACCCGGCTCCGCACACCACCTGCACGACGGCCATCGGGACCGCGGTCGCCTCGCCCGCTATCCCGACGAGCGGTGAGGCGATGGCGCCGATCAGGAACGACGCCGTGCCGATGAGGGCGGAGGCCGACCCGGCGGCGTGCGGGGTCCGCATCAGCGCCTGGGTGTTGGTGTTGGGCATCGCGAGCCCCATGGCCGACATGAGGACGAACAGGCCGGCGGCGATGCCGAACAGGCCCGGCTCGCCGAACACCCCGCTCGTCATCAGCAGCAGCGCCACCCCGGCGAGTGTGATGACGACGAGGCCGAAGGCCAGCACCTTGTCCATGCTGACCCGGCCCACCAGCAGCCGGCCGTTGATCTGTCCGACGGTGATCAGACCGATGGAGTTGACGCCGAAGAGCAGGCTGTACGTCTGCGGGGACGCCCCGTAGATCTCCTGCACCACGAACGGCGAGGCCGCGATGTACGCGAACAGGGCCGCGAAGGCGAGGCCGCCCGCCAGCATGTAGCCGGTGAAGACCCGGTCGGCGAGCAGTCCGCGCATCGTGCCGAGCGCTTCGCCGACGCCGCCGCTGTGGCGCTTCTCACTGGGCAGTGTCTCGTGCAGCCACTTCACGACGACGAGGGTCAGCGCGATGCCGACGACCGTCAGGACGACGAAGATGCCGCGCCAGTCGGTGACCTGGAGGACCTGGCCGCCGATCACCGGGGCGATGACGGGCGCGACTCCGGAGATCAGCATCAGGGTGGAGAAGAACCGGGCCATCTCGACGCCGTCGTACAGGTCGCGCACCACGGCGCGGGCGATCACGATGCCCGCCGCGCCCGCCAGTCCCTGGAGGAGGCGGAAGACGATGAGCAGTTCGACGGTGGGGGCCAGCGCGCAGATGGCGGTGGCGAAGACATAGACGACCATGCCGAGCAGCAGGGGCTTCCGGCGTCCCCACTTGTCGCTCATCGGTCCCACGACGAGCTGCCCGAGGGCCATACCGGTCAGACAGGCGGTGAGGGTGAGCTGCGCGGTGGCCGCCGATGAGCCGAGGGCGCGGGTGACGGCGGGGAGCGCCGGGAGGTACATGTCCATCGACAGCGGCGGCAGTGCGGTGAGTCCGCCGAGGACGAGCGTGACGACGATGCCCGCACGGCGGGCGGCGGGGATACCGACGGCGGTGTCGGTCTTCTTCGGGGTGGGGGCTGCGGGTATGTGCCCTTCGCGTGTGTCTGTGGTTCGGCCGCCGTCCGGCATTCGCATCTCCATGTAGTTGAAACCCTCCCTATGCTCTCAGCTCGGGCCGAGTGGTCGTGACCTGTTTCTGTGTAAGGGGCATTTATGACGGCGGAACGTGACGGAGACGACGGAACCGGCGGGACCGGTGGGGCCGGCGGTGAGCGCGCGGTGCGCTGGGGCGTCCTGGCGACGGGTGGTATCGCGGCGAGGTTCGCCGGGGACGTGGGGGCGATGCCGGGCGCCGAAGTCGTCGCCGTGGCCTCGCGCGGTGAGGCGTCGGCGAAGGCGTTCGCCGACCGGTTCGGCATCCCGCGGGCGTACGGCGGGTGGGCCGGGCTCGTCGCCGACCCGGACGTGGACGTGGTGTACGTCGCGACGCCGCACTCGGCGCACCGGGCCGCGGCCGGGCTGGCCCTGGAAGCGGGAAAGGCGGTGCTCTGCGAGAAGGCGTTCACCCTCAACTCCCGTGAGGCGCGGGAGCTGGTGGCGCTCGCGCGGGAGCGGGATCTCTTCCTGATGGAGGCCATGTGGATGTACTGCAGTCCGGTGGTCCGGCGGATGACGGAGCTGATCGCGGACGGCGCCATCGGCGAAGTCCGCACGATCCAGGCGGACTTCGGACTCCAGGGCCCGTTCGGTCCGGAGCACCGGCTGCGTGATCCGGCGCTCGGCGGCGGTGCGCTGCTGGACCTCGGGGTCTATCCGGTGTCGTTCGCGCAGCTGATCCTGGGCGAGCCCGACCGCGTACAGGCCGACGCGCTCCTCTCGCCCGAGGGCGTGGATCTCAACACGGGGATGCTGCTGGGCTGGGAGTCCGGCGCGACGGCGCTGCTGAGCTGTTCGGTGACGGCCGCGACTCCGTCGACGGCGACGGTGACCGGCACGGCGGGCCGGATCGAGCTGCCGACCGGCTTCTTCGCACCGGACTCCTTTGTGCTTCGCCGGGACGGGCGCGATCCCGAACAGCACACCGCCGAGAGTCCGTTGACGGGGATGCAGCATGAGGCGGCCGAGGTGATGCGGTGTCTGCGGGCCGGCGGGACCGAGTCGCTTCTGGTGCCGCTGGAGGGCAGTCTCGCGGTGATGCGGACGCTCGACGCGGTACGTGACCGCGTCGGCGTCCGCTACCCGGTGGACGAGCGTTTCTGACGGCTCGTCATATCCAGCGCGAGCTCACGTTCCGTCAGCTCGTCCGGCGTCAGACGGGCTTGAGTCCGGGGTCACCGGCCTCCGTCACGAAGGACCCGGCCGTCGAGAGGGGCGCGCCGGGTGTCGTGACGGCGGAGACCGTCTTGAAGTCGGCGCGCGCCTCCCGGCGGCCGAGCGTGACGGTCACATAGCCGCGCCGTCCGTTGTAGAACTTCATGTGCGGGTTGGCGGTGGTGAGGTTCTCCCAGTTGGCCGGCCTGTCCGCGCCGTCCTTGCCGCTGGCGATGGACGTGGCGACGATCTCGGTGCCGACGGTGCGTGAGTCGGGGTCGTCGAAGTCGGCCTTGAGGTCGAAGCCGTAGCCGACGTGCACATCGCCGGTGAGCACCATCAGATTGTCGAGGCCGGCCGCCGCCGCGCCGTTCAGGACGCGTGTGCGGGAGGCCGGGTAGCCGTCCCAGCCGTCCATCGACAGCTTGAAGTCGGGCCGGGGCACGTCGCGGCGCTGCGCGAACGTCACCTGCTGCGGCACGACGTTCCAGAGCGCGCGGGACTGCCGCCAGCCGTTCAGCAGCCAGCGCTCCTGTGTCTCACCGGTCATGGTGCGCGCCGGGTCCTCGGACTCCGGCCCCGGGACCTGCCAGCCGTCCCCGTACGCCTGGTTGGAGCGGTACTGGCGGGTGTCGAGGATGTCGAACTGCGCGAGGCGCCCGAAGTGGAGCCTGCGGTAGAGCCGCATGTCGGGTCCTTCGGGCCGCTGGGGGGTGCGCAGCGGCTGGTTCTCCCAGTAGGCGCGGTAGGCGGCGGCCCTGCGGAGCAGGAACTCCTCCGGCGGCACGTCGTTCTCGGGGGTCTCGTCCGCGTAGTTGTTCTCGGTCTCGTGGTCGTCCCAGGTCACGATGAACGGGTGGGCGGCGTGCGCGGCCATCAGGTCCGGGTCGGACTTGTAGAGGCCGTAGCGCAGCCGGTAGTCCTCCAGCGTGACGGTCTCGCGGTTGTAGTGCGCGGGCAGCCGCCGGTCGGTGTAGTCGCGGGCGCCGCCGACCGCCGTCACGGCGTACTCGTAGAGGTAGTCGCCGAGGTGGACGACGACGTCCAGGTCCTCGGCGGCCAAGTGGCTGTACGCGGTGAAGTAGCCGTCGTGGTACGCCTGGCAGGAGACGGCGGCCAGCTTGAGTTCCCCGATGTTCGCGGAGCGCGCGGGGGCCGTGCGGGTACGGCCGACCGGGCTGATCCATCTCCCGGCGCGGAAGCGGTAGAAGTAGAAGCGGTCCGCGTCGAGGCCGGTGACCTCGACGTGGACGCTGTGGTCGAACTCGGGGTGGGCGGTGGCGGCGCCGCGTCTGACGATCCGGGTGAACCGCTCGTCGTGGGAGAGTTCCCAGCGTACGGAGACCCTGTTCCGGGGCAGACCGCTGTCGGACTGGTACGGGCTGGGCGCGAGGCGGGTCCAGAGCAGGACGGACGCGGGCTGCGGGTCACCGGAGCCGACCCCGAGCGTGAAGGGATCGTTCCTGATCTTCGCGGCGTCCAGCTCGGCGGCGCTCGCGGTGCCCGCCGTGGGCAGGTTGACGGCGAAGGCGAGCGCGGCGGCGGCGCCGGTGACGGTGAGGAACCCGCGGCGGCCGAGATGGGCCGCGGCGGCCCGCAACTCGGGCGAGTGAGCGGCGGCGGTCCGGCCGGCGGGCGTACCTGTGCGTGCGGGTGTCATGTGATGTGCCCCTCCCCTGACGGCTGTTGTCAGAGGAAGTGCAGCCGTACGCGACGACCGATCGTTGTCGGGTACACAACATCAGGATGTCCGCCCGATGAGTTCCCCGTGCGCTCCGCTCCTCCCGTACGCTGCGGGCCCATGAACGCTGAGCGGAAGATCGCCGTGGTGACGGGAGCGGGTTCGGGCATCGGACGGGGCGTCTCGCTCGCCCTCGCCGGGGCGGGCTGGTCGGTGGTGCTCGCGGGGCGGAAGGCGGAGCGCCTGGCGGAGACCGCGGCGCTGGCGCCGGACGCGGACCTGGTCACCGTACCGACCGACGTGGCGCGGCCCGAGGACGTGGACGCGCTCTTCGGGACGGTGCGCGAGCGGTACGGCAGGATCGACTTCCTCTTCAACAACGCGGGCACGTTCGGCCCCGGCGGCGTACCGCTGGAGGAGCTGGCCTACTCCGCCTGGCGCAAGGTCGTCGACACCAATCTGACGGGCTCGTTCCTGTGCGCGCAGGCGGCGTACCGGCTGATGAAGGACCAGGATCCGCAGGGCGGGCGGATCATCAACAACGGGTCGGTCTCGGCGCACGCGCCACGCCCGGACTCGGTGGCGTACACGGCGACGAAGCACGCGCTCACCGGTCTCACCAAGTCGCTGTCCCTGGACGGCCGTCCGTACCGGATCGCGTGCGGGCAGATCGACATCGGCAACGCGGCCACGGACATGACGCAGCGCATGCGGCGCGGCGTCCCGCAGGCCAACGGCGAACTGGCGGTGGAGCCGGTGATGGACGCGGCGGACGTGGCGACGACGGTGCTGCACATGGCGGAGCTGCCGCTGGAGGCGAACATCCAGTTCGCGACGGTGCTGGCGACGACGATGCCGTTCGTCGGACGGGGTTAGGTCCTGTCTTCCCACCGGCGTCTGGCACCTGGGACGCGTCCTCTCCGCGTTGTCGTGAGTCGGCCGGCTACGTCCGGCACGAGGGCGGTACTCCGCCTTGATCGCCGTGGCCGGCCGGTTCACAGAGTGGCGCGCGGCCCAGATGTCCGGCGAGCGCGGACGTGGCCGTGGCCGCACCCGTCGATGAGGTGCCCGCCTTCACGCCCCGGGCCAGCAGATGGAGCCGGCGCGACCGGGGCTCCAGCAGCTCACAGACATCGAGTGCCGGGCCGGGCGGGCCGGGGTCGACGGCACGGCGCGGTACGACGGCGAGCCCCACTCCGGCGGCGCGATCGCACGCACCGGGCGCCGCGGGCCCCGGCCGGCGGGCGGACGACGCCAGTACGAGGAGAGGACCCGGCGCCCGGCCGGCCTCGGCGGGAATGCCCCCGCGTCCGGCGTCGTTGGCACGCGCATGAGTGAACTCGGACTGACCGGCGAGGTCCTGCGCTACACCGCCTTCTCGACCGATCCCGCCGGGGGCAACCCCGCCGGGATCGTCCTCGACGCCGCCGGGCTCACGGACGACACGATGCTCGCGATCGCCGCCGGCCTCGGGTACAGCGAGTCGGCCTTCCTGACGGCGGCCCCGGACGGTGCAGGTGAGCCGGGGCGGTCCTTCGCGATCAGGTACTTCAGCCCGAAGGCGGAGGTCCCGTTCTGCGGACACGCCACCGTGGCCGCCGCGGTGGCGCTGGCGGAGCGGATCGGCGCGGGTGAAGTGGTCTTCGGAACGCGCGCCGGGACCGTCCCCGTGACGGTCACCGCCGGCGCGGACGGCGGTGCGCCGCGCGCCACGCTCACCAGCGTCGAGCCGCACACCGAGGACGTCACCGACGCCGACCTCACCGAGGCGCTGGTCGCGCTCGGCTGGCCGGCGGCCGATCTCGACCCGGCCCTGCCCTCACGCATCGCGTACGCCGGTGCCCGCCACCTCGTCCTCGGCGCGGCGACGCGCGCCCGGCTCGCGGACCTGGACTACGACTTCGCCCGCCTCGAAGCGCTGATGCACCGGCTGGACCTGACCACGGTCCAGCTGGTGTGGCGCGAGTCGGCGGACATCTTCCACGTACGCGACCCGTTCCCGGTGGGCGGCGTGGTCGAGGACCCGGCGACGGGCGCCGCGGCGGCGGCGTTCGGGGCGTACGCGCGTGAACTCGGCCTCGTCCCCGAGGCGTCGGTGCTCACCCTCCACCAGGGCGTGGACATGGGCCGGCCGGGCGTACTGACGGTGGAACTGCGTCCGGGCGACGCTCGGGTCCGCGTTTCGGGCACGGCGACCCGGATCCCGGCGTCGCTCCGGGACGGGTCCGCAGAGTAGCGCCGCCCGCCCGGCTACTTCGGATCGGCGACCCGCGCGTACCAGCTCTCCGCCTCGTCCCCTGCGAGGACGCGTTCGAGCACCAGGTCGCCGCTCATCCCGGGGAAGTACCGGCCGGCCGGCCAACTCCGTTCGTACGGGGGCGGGTCGAGGACCAGCAGCCGCGCGCCCTCCACGACGGGGATGTCGGACGGGGTCCCCTCGTTCCAGATCCAACTGCCGTCGGGGGCCGTGAGGTTGTACGTGCCGATGGTGAGGGACTGCCCCTCCTTGTCCCGGCACACGGCTATCGCCTCGGCGGTCGGGCCGTCACCCGGCACGTGCAGCCCGCCGATGAGCGCGCCGGCCACCAGCGTGTGGAGCTGGAAGTTGTCGCCGATACCGGTCATCCGCATCAGATAGGCGGTGCGCGTCGCGCGGTGCAGCACGACCAGCGGTTCGTCGTCGAGCACGCGCAGCGCGTACACGAGCCCCTTGAACTCCTCCCCCGCGTCACCCGCCGCGGCCCGCACCCGCTCGACGAGCGACCTCAACTCGCCCCCGTCGGCCGCGATCACCTGCCGTACGGCCTTGCTGTTGAGCAGCGCGAGCGAGGCCATACGCCACTCGGGGAGCGTCCACCAGCCGAGCGCGGCCTCGAAGCCGACCCGGCCGATCACCTCGTCGCCCAGCTCGTCCTCGCCCGGATCGGGCAGCTCGCCACCGCCGGTGGCCGCCCAGCGGCCGGTGAAATCGAGGGCGGCGGTGAACGCCTCCCGTACCGCCGCGAAGAGACCCGGCACGCACGGCAGGGGGTCGGCCCCGCGCTCGACACAGGCGCCGACGAGCACCGCCGTCACCGCGCGCGGCCCCGGCGGGACCTGTTCGAGGAGGGCGGCCAACCGGGGCGCCCCGCCGTGGAGTTCGGCCTGGTCCGCTTCCTGGAACGCCCCGTGGAGCAGCGGGAAGGCCCGGTCGAACCGCTCGCCGTCCTGGTCGCGCACGGCGGACTCGAACGCGGCGAGCGCGTCCGGGAATGTGTGTGGTGCCGATGTCATCCGGCAAACCTATGCGACACCTCTGACACCCGACGTCTCACTCCTCCGGCCCGCGCTGTTACCCGCACGGCCCAGCCCGCCCGCCTATGCTCACGGGCATGGAGCAGAGCGAGGTCCTGAAGCGTGTGATCGGCATCCTGACGCAGGCCGGTGACTGGCAGCGCCGGCTTGAGGAGGACACCGGTCAGGAGCAGGACATGGACGCCGAGATGGGCGTCGTGACCGAACTGCTCAACGAGACGATGCCCCGCGTCGAGGTCCCGGCCGACGCGACCCCCGAGGAACTCAGCGCCCTCCTCGGCCGGGAGGTCGGCGGCGCCGTGGAACAGCTCGTGGGGGCGTTCACCCTCGCCTTCGTGACCCTGGCCCGCGTCCACGACGCCGGCGGTCCGGAGGTCTCGTCGGCGGACATCCTCCAGGACCTGGCCCTGCGCGCCGAGGAGATCTGACCGCCGGTCCTTTCAGCGCCCCCGGTTCCGTGGGTGGTCACGGGCCACGCGCTCGTTCCCGAACCGGTACGCCCCGGTCCACCGGGCCATCACCAACTGGGCGTCACCCGCCTCGACCTGCGCGACGAACTTCTCCGCACGCCCGCCCCGGAGCGTGCTCGCGACCCGCCCCCGGTGCGTGATGACGACGGTCCCGTCGGTGTGCCGCTCATAAGTGAATCCGGAAGGTCGGGGCATGCCCCCATCCTCGCCCCTGCCGCGCCCACGGACATCCCCCCGGGGCGGGGCCCAAGGGTGGCGGCAGACGAGTCGGGCTCTACGCCGGATTCTGTCGCCCGGTCGCCTCGCGGCGGCCGGGGAGACGGCCATCCATCTAGGACCGGCGTTGCCGCCGGCCTCGTGCGGTCTACCCGCGGACTCGGGCGGGCAGCCCTCGGACGTCCGCGCAGGGCCGCCTCGCGACGGCCCCTCTTGACCTTGCTCCAAGTGGGGTTTACCTAGCCGCCCGAGTCACCTCGGGCGCTGGTGGTCTCTTACACCACCGTTTCACCCTTACCCGGCGCCGGAGCGCCGGGCGGTCTGTTTTCTGTGGCACTGTCCCGCGGGTCACCCCGGGTGGGCGTTACCCACCACCTTGCCCTGTGGAGTCCGGACGTTCCTCGGGAGGATCCAGGATCCTCACGCGGCCGTCCGCCCGGCTCGTCTGCCGTGATCGCCATGGTACCCGCCCGGCGTTGCCCCGGGCGCCCGGCCGATCCTCCTTGACCTTGTCGCAGCGTCAGGGTTTCTACTGAGGGCATGCGAATCGGAGAGATCGCCGCGCTCGTGGGGGTCACCTCTCGGGCGGTGCGGCACTACCACCATCTGGGGCTTCTGCCGGAGCCCGGGCGGCGGTCCAACGGCTACCGCGTCTACACCGTGCGGGACGCCGTCCTCCTCGCCCGGATCCGGCGGCTCTCGGAGCTGGGGCTCAGCCTGGACGAGGTACGGGACGTGCTCGCCGACGACGCGGGGCGTGAGCTGACCGAGGTGCTGGGTGAGCTGGACGCCGATCTGGCGCGGCAGGAGGAGGAGATCCGGAACAGGCGGCGCAGGCTCGCCGAGCTGATGGCAGGGACGCTGCCTCCGGAGGGCCCCGTGTCGCCCGCGCTGGCGCGGCTGCTGAGGGCCATGCCGGAGACCACGTCCGCGATGGCGGCCAGGGACCGTGAACTGCTCACGCTGCTCGACACGGTCGGCGGTGACGAGATCGTCTACGACGCCCTGCTCCCGCTGACGCACGACCCGGATGTCCTCGCGCTCTACGAACGCCTCGACGACCTCGCCGACGCGGCGGCCGGTGATCCGCGCGTGGGGCCGCTCGCGGAGGCGCTGGCGGCCGTCATCCCGGCGGAGGTGCTGGCGCGGCTGAGGCGGGCGGAGGGCCCCGCGCCGGAGGGGTTCGGCGAGGCGTTCCTCGCCGATTTCGCCCCCGCCCAGGCGGAGGTGGCACATCAGGTGATGGAAGCGCTCGCGAAGCGGCTGGAGGGGGAGGGAGAGGGATGAACAAGGTCGTGTGGGTGATGGTGCCGGCCGAACTCACGCTGGTCGTGTGCCTGCTGGCGGGCGTGGACGTCCCGGCGCCGGTGATCTGGACCGCCGAGGCGGTCGTGCTCACCGTCGTGGCCGTCGAGGCCGTGCTGGTGCGGCGGCAGTACATGGCGGCACGGCTCGCCGGAGGCGCGCGCCGGGCCGCTCTCGCGCGGGCCGTCGAGGCCGCCGTACCCGCCACCGCGCGCCGGCTGCTGGCCAACGAGGCACGCGGAGTGACCAGCCTCGTACGGTGGGTGGCCCGGCGCACGCACGGTGTGCGCGAGGGCGACCTCGCCGCCCCGTACACCGGACCGCAGACGGCGATGATGTACGGGCTGCTCTTCGTGGCCGTCGTCGAGACCGTGGCGCTGGCGATACTCGTCCCCTGGCCGCTGGTGCACATGATCCTGCTGGTGCTGGACGTGTACGGCGTGCTGATGGTGCTCGCCCTGCACGCGGCCTGTGTGACCCGGCCGCATGTCGTGGGGGCGGACGGGTCGCTCCGGGTGCGCTGGGGCGCGCTGTTCGACATGCGGATCGGGAGCGGTCAGATCAGCTCGGTACGGGTCGAACGCCGTTACCCGGACGGCTCGTTGATCAGGATCGACGAGCCCGGCGGGACGCTCGACCTCATCGTGGGCGGTCAGACGACCGTACGCGTGGACCTGACCGAGCCGGTCGGGTTCGTACGGCCGATGGGCGGGCGCGGCACGGCGACGGCGGTGCGCTTCCACGCGGACGACCCGGCGGCGCTCGTGTCCCGGCTCACACAGCTCAGGAAGGCGCTCGCGGAGGCACCGGCCGCGGCCACCGACGAGGACGGGATCACGAGCGGCGTCGCCTAACCTGGGCGGCCGGGGGCCGCACCCCCCGTTCCGTACGTCCTTGAGGAGAACCACCGTGCTCGTGCTGTTGCCGCCGTCGGAGGGCAAGGCCGCTTCCGGCCGCGGGGCTCCGCTGAAGCCGGAGTCACTGTCACTGCCCGGACTGGCCGGGGCACGGGCCGCCGTGCTGGACGAGCTGGTCGAA
Source organism: Streptomyces sp. NPDC104581 (assembly GCF_055583685.1). Taxonomy (NCBI): domain Bacteria; kingdom Bacillati; phylum Actinomycetota; class Actinomycetes; order Kitasatosporales; family Streptomycetaceae; genus Streptomyces; species Streptomyces sp. NPDC104581. The sequence continues at coordinate 7,644 of NZ_JBVJNN010000006.1, read as the reverse complement.
CTGTGCGCGGCGGACGAGGAGAAGGCCGCGGAGGTCCTCGGTCTGAGCGAGGGGCTGCGCGGCGAGATCGCGAAGAACGTGGAGCTGCGGACCGCGGGGACCCGGCCGGCCGGGGACATCTACACCGGTGTGCTGTACGACGCGCTCGGCCTCGCCACGCTGGACACCGCCGCGCGGCGGCGGGCGGGGAAGGCGCTGCTGGTCTTCTCCGGACTCTGGGGCGCGGTGCGGATCGGCGACCGGATTCCGTCGTACCGCTGCTCGATGGGTGTGAGGCTCCCGGGCATCGGCGCGCTGGGCGCGCACTGGCGCAAGGCGATGGCGCCCGTGCTGCCCGAGGTGGCCGGCGGCGGGCTCGTACTGGACCTGCGTTCGTCGTCGTACACACCGGCGTGGCGGCCCTCGGGCGATGTCGCGGCCCGGACGGCGACGGTACGTGTCCTGCACGCGCAGGTCGTGGACGGTGTCGAGAAGCGGTCGGTGGTCAGCCACTTCAACAAGGCCACGAAGGGACGCCTGGTGCGGGACCTGCTCGTGGCCGGTGCGAAGCCGCGCCGGCCCGAGCAACTGGTGAACACATTGCGCGAGTTGGGGTACGTGGTGGAGGTGGCGGCGCCCGGCGGGTCCGGGCGTGCGTGGTCGCTGGACGTGGTGGTGTCGGAGATTCACTGACGCCCCCCGCACCCGGTTGTTGCGCAGGGCGCAACGCTCGTTGCGAGGAGCGCGGGTGGCGCGGCAGGATGACGGCATGACCTCCGTGCTGGACCTCGCTCCCGTTGTCCCCGTCGTCGTCGTGGACGATGTCGCCGACGCCGTACCGCTGGCCCGCGCCCTGGTGGCCGGCGGGCTGCCCGCGATCGAGGTGACCCTGCGGACCCCGGTCGCGCTGGAGGCGGTCCGGGCGATCGCCGCGGAGGTGCCGGACGCGGTGGTCGGCGCCGGGACGGTGATCTCGGCGCGGTCGGTGACGGACTCCGTGACCGCCGGGGCGCGCTTCCTGGTCAGCCCCGGCTGGACGGAGACGCTGCTGGAGGCGATGCGGGCGTCCGGGGTGCCGTTCCTGCCCGGTGTCTCCACGGCGTCGGAGGTCGTGGCGCTGCTGGAACGGGGCGTGAACGAGATGAAGTTCTTCCCGGCGGAGGCGGCCGGCGGGACGGCGTATCTCAAGGCCCTGGCGGGGCCGTTGCCGCAGGCACGGTTCTGCCCGACGGGCGGGATCTCCCCGGCGTCGGCGGGTACGTATCTGGCGCTGCGCAACGTGGGCTGCGTGGGCGGCTCCTGGATGCTGCCGGCCGACGCGATCGCGGCGAAGGACTGGGGCCGGGTGGAGAAACTGGCCCGCGAGGCGGCCTCCCTGCGCTGAGGCGCCGCCCTTTCTGTCTCCAGGCCGCCGGGCCCCGTCCGGCGGCCTCTCCGTTCCGCGCGTCCCCGGCAGGGCCCATCCCCAACGGCGTCGGCCCGCACGACCGGCTCCCCCCGCGGGCGGCCACGGGCCCGGTACGGAAGGGCCCGTGGCCGCCGAAGTGGCGTGCGCCCGCCCGGCGTTCGGCGCCTGAAGGCCGGGCGACCGGAGTCGGCCACGGAAGTCCGCCCGCCGAAGCGACGCGGCTCACCGGCCGAAGACCACCGCCCGGCCGGGGCGGCCCGCGGCTGCCTCCCGAGCCCCGGGCCCCCGCTCAGCGCAGATGCGACGTGTCGTTCAGCAGACGCAACGACGCGTTGCCGTCCGCGTAGTAGGCGACCGCCGACAGCGAGGCCCCCGACAGCTCCATCCGGAACAGGGACTCCGGCGGCGCGCCCAGTGCCAGTCTGACCAGGGTCTTCACCGGTGTCACATGGGTGACGACCAGCACCGTACGGCCCGCGTACCGCGTCAGCAGGGCGTCACGCGTGGCGGCGACCCGCGTCGCGACGGCGCTGAAGCTCTCCCCGCCGCCCGTCGGTGCCACGCCGGGCGAGGCCAGCCAGGCGCTCAGGTCGTCCGGGTACCGCTCCCTGACCTCGGTGAACGTCAACCCCTCCCAGGCCCCGAAGTCCGTCTCGCGCAGCCCGTCCTCGACCTCGACGTCCAGTCCTAGCCGGGTGGCGACGGCGCCCGCCGTCTGGCGGCAGCGCAACAGCGGGGAGGAGACGACGGCCTGGATCTTGCCGCGCGCGGCCAGGGCGGTCGCCACGGCGTCGGCCTGCCTGCGCCCGGCGGCCGACAGCTCCGGGTCGCCGCCGCCGCTGCCCGAGAAACGCTTCTCGGGGGTGAGGGCGGTCTCGCCGTGCCGCAGCAGGACGAAGGTGGCGGGTGTGCCGAGGTCGGCGGCGCCCCAGCCGACGGAGGGCGCGGCCTGCTCGGGGACGGTGGTGGTGAGTTCGTACGAGGCGGCCAGCGCCGCGCGCGCCTTCGCCGCGCCGGCCGCCGCGTCACCGGGCGGCCCCTGGGCGGCGGGAGCGGCGGCCGGGCGCGCGGCCCTGCCTCCCGCCTTGGTGTCCAGCTCCGCCGTGGAGCCGGCGGGCTCCCACTGCTTGCCCTTCCGGCCCGCGTCCATCGCCTCGTTGGCGAGCCGGTCGGCGTGCTTGTTCTTCTCGCGCGGGATCCACTGGTAGCGGACCTGCCCCGTGGGAAGGATCCGCCCGGCCTCGGCGGCCAGCGGCTTCATGTCCGGGTGCTTGATCTTCCAGCGGCCCGACATCTGCTCCACGACGAGCTTGGAGTCCATCCGGACCTGGACGTCGGCGGCCGGGTCGAGCGCCTTCGCGGCCTTCAGTCCGGCGATCAGGCCCTTGTACTCGGCGACGTTGTTCGTGGCGACGCCGATGTACTCGGCGGCCTCGGCGAGCGTCTCACCGGTCACCCCGTCGATGACGACGGCGCCGTAACCCGCCGGGCCCGGGTTGCCCCGCGACCCGCCGTCCGCCTCGACGACGAATTTCGGCATCTACAGACCCGATTCGGCGGTGCGGACGAGGATGCGGCGGCAGTTCTCGCACCGCAGGACGGTGCTGGGGCTAGCCGCCTTGACCTCGTTGACCTCGGTGATGTTCAGCTCCAGCCGGCAGCCCTCGCAGCGGCGCTGGTAGAGGCGGGCGGCGCCGACGCCGCCCTGCTGGACGCGCAGCTTCTCGTACAGCTTGAGGAGGTCGGCGGGGATCGTCGCCGAGACCGTCTCGCGCTCCTTGGCCGCCGCCGACTCCTCGCCGCCGAGCTTCTCGGCTGCGGCGTCGCGGCGCGCGATCGCGTCGTCCGTCTTGGCCTGGACGGAGGAGACCCTCCCGGTCAGCTCCGCCGCACGCTCCTGCGCGGCCTCACGGCGCTCCATGACTTCGAGGACGACGTCCTCCAGATCACCCTGCCGCTTGGCGAGAGAGACGATCTCGCGCTGGAGGCTCTCCAGGTCCTTGGGCGAGGTGACGGCGCCCGAGTCGAGGCGCTGCTGGTCGCGTACGGCGCGCTGGCGCACCTGGTCGACGTCCTGCTCCGCCTTGGTCTGCTCGCGAGCCGTGTCGCTCTCCTCGGTCTGCGAGGCGACCAGCAGGTCCCGCAGCTGGGTGAGGTCCTTGGTCAGCGACTCGATCTCGGCGTGCTCGGGCAGCGAGTCGCGCCGGTGGGCGATCTGCTGGAGTCGCAGATCGAGGGCCTGGACGTCGAGGAGTCGGATCTGGTCGGCGGGTTCGGCGTTCAGTTGGGGGCTCCTGAGGGATGGTGGGAGGACCAGGGGTCGGTGACCGTATTCGAGACGTGGACCCGCAGGTCCCAGCCGTGGCGGTCGGAGATCTCGTCGAGCTGGGTGGCCGCGAGTTCGCACCAGGGCCACTCGGTGGCCCAGTGCGCCGCGTCGACCAGCGCCAGCGGTGAGTGCTGCGTGGCCTCCGAGACCGGGTGGTGGCGCAGGTCGGCCGTGAGGAAGACGTCCACACCCGCCGCCCGTACGTGGTCGAAGAGGCTGTCGCCGGATCCGCCGCTCACGGCGACGGTGCTGACGACGGAGTCGGGGTCGCCGGCCACGCGGATGCCCTGCGCGGTGGCGGGCAGCCGGTGCGCGGCGCGTGCGGCAAAGTCGCGCAGGGTCGCCGGACGGTCGAGTTCGCAGACCCGGCCGAGGCCCCGGCGGCCGGCCGGGTCGCTCGGGTCGGGCACGAGGGGCCGTACGACCCGCAGGTCGAGCGCGCCGGCGAGGGCGTCGGAGACTCCCGGATCGGCGCTGTCGGCGTTGGTGTGCGCGACGTGCAGCGCGATGTCGTGCTTGATGAGGGTGTGCACGACGCGGCCCTTGAAGGTGCCGGCGGCGACCGTCGTCGTCCCGCGCAGATAGAGCGGGTGGTGGGTGAGGATCAGATCGGCGCCGAGCCGCAGGGCCTCGTCGACGACGTCCTGGACGGGATCGACGGCGATCAGGACGCGGGTCACCGGGGCGTCGGGATCGCCGCAGACGGTGCCGACGGCGTCCCACTGTTCGGCCCGCTCGGGCGGCCAGAGGGCGTCGAACTGGGCGAGGACTTCGGACAGGCGGGGCACGGGGCAAAGGCTACCTGCCACCCCCGGTGCTCCGACCATGGGCGGCGGGCTCCCGACCGCCCGGACCCGCCCGCCGGTCGCAGTCCCGCGCGGTCGGGCAGGTCGGGCCGTCGCGCCGCACGGCGGACGCGGACACCACCGGCCCGGCCCGTCCGGTGCCCGAGGCCCGGGCCCGGGGGGCTGGGGCCCATGGCCCGGCATACGAGGCCCGGCATACGAGGCCCGGCATCGGCGAACGGGCCACCGGGCGGCGCCCGGTGGACCCGCCCGCGTCACTTCGCCAGGTAACCGCGCAGATCGTCCAGCACCAGTTCGGCCGCCGTCACACCGAGCCCCAGGTACCAGGTCTCGTCCGGCACGTCCTCGGCCTGCCCCGACTCGACGGCCTTGAGGTTCTTCCAGAGCGGGTTCGAGCGCGCGGTGTCCCGCTTGGTGGCCTTGGGGTCGCCGTACACACCGGTGAAGATCCAGTCGGCGTCCGCCTCGTCGATCTTCTCGGGGCTGACCTCGACGGCGAGATCGTTGATCTGCTGGTTCGCGGGGCGCGGCAGACCGGCGTCGTCGAGGATCGTGCCGATGAACGACGCCTTGGCGTACAGGCGGATCTTGCCCGGCATGTAGCGCACCATCGAGATCGTCGGCTTGTCGGCGCCGATGTCCGCGGAGAGCGCCTTCACCTTGGCGTCGTACGCGCCGAGCGCCTTCTCGGCCGCCGCGCTCCGGTCGAGCGCCGCCGCGTTGAGCCGGAAGTTCTCCTTCCAGGTGAAGCCGGGGCGGATGGAGAACACGGTGGGGGCGATCTTCGACAGTTCGTCGTACTTGTCGGCGGCGCGCAGCTGGCTGCCGAGGATGAGGTCGGGCTTCAGCGCCGCGATCGCCTCCAGGTTGAGGCCGTTGATGGTGCCGACGTCCGACGGGCTGCCCGCACCCTTCCTCAGGTACTCGGGTATGCCCTCGTCGCCCTCGGTGGGCGCGTAGCCGACCGGTTCGACACCGAGCGAGACGACGTTGTCGAACTCGCCCACGTCCAGCACGATCACCCGCTCGGGCCGCGCCTCCAGGACGGTCTCGCCCATGGCGTGGGTGACGGTGCGGGGGAACTCGCCCGGCTCGGCGTCGGTGCCGTAGCCCGCGGTCTTCGCCGCCGCCTCCGCGAAGTCCTCGCCGCCCTGGGCGACGGCCTTCTTGTCCGCTCCGGCGGCGGGCGAGGACTTCTCGTCCGAGCCTCCGTCGCTTCCGCAGGCCGCGAGGGAGAAGGCGGCGGCGAGGGCCACCAGCGCGGCCGTGCCGCGACGTCTAACGGACATCAGTGCTCCAAGAGTCTTACTTAGGGATGCCTTACTTTATCCACGCCCGCCCCGGCCTGCACAACCGCCCCCTCCCCCTCAGCCGAACCCCGGACCGGCCACCCTTACGTGTGAAGCGGGTGGGCCGGTGTTGTTCGGCAGCGAGTGCGAACCTAGCGTCGTCGCCGGAGGTGACGGAGCGATGACAGCCTGTGTCATGGAGAGCGCGGAGAACGTCGTACCGGACGGGGCCGCCCGGCTCGCCGGACTCGCGATCGCGGCGGACGGTTCGTACGCGGCGCGGCTGACCCTGGGTACGGACGGCGGCGCCGGCTCCCCTTCCCCGGACGCCGGGGAGCGGGCAGGGGCGGCGGAGCAAGGGGCCGGCGACGCGTGGTTCCCCGAGCGGTGGACGCTCGACGGGCCGGAGCCGTACGCCGTACCGCTCCCGCTCGACCAGCCCGAGGAGCCCGACGCCGATGTGCTGCCGCTGGCCGACGGGCGGGTGCTGATCCACCGTCGGGTGGCGGACCGGCAGGGGTTCTCGCTGCTCTACCCGACGGGGCCGGGGACGGGCGAGCTGCCGCTCGGCGCGGTCGAGTGCCCGGAGCTGACGCTGCTGCCGCCGTCGCCCGACGGCACGAGCGCCTACGCGCTGGCGCCCGGCGAACGGGGCACCACGGTCTGGCTGGTGGCCGGCGGCGCGTTCGGTCCCGAACCGGTGGCGACCGTGCGCGGACGCTGCACCGGCGGCGTCTGGCTCGACCGTACGGGGCGGCTGCTCGCCGTCGACCGTGAACTGGACGGCGTGGTCAAAGCGGTCGCCGTCGATCTGGAACGCGGCGGCGAGGTCAGCCCGCTGCTCCAGATCGCGGAGGGCAGCAACGACCGGCTGCAGCTCGCCGACGCCGACAGCGGTCTGCTGCTGATCCGTTCGGACGCGCCGGGTCAGGACCTCCTCGGCTGGGGCGTGTTGGGCAGCGCGCGGCCGGTGCGCTTCCCGGAGTGCCTGCGGCCGGCCGGCCGTGTCGTCACACCGTTCGCCGCCCAGCCGGGCCAGGTGCTGATGCCGGAAAGCTGCGCCGTCGCGCTGCGGATCGACGGCCCGGCCGGCACCTGGGTGGGGACCTGGCGGCCTTCGGGCCGGCGGCTCCACCAACAGCCGGCCCCCGAGGGCTGGTTGGCCGGGGCGGGGCTGTGGTCGCGGGACGGGGTGCTCCGACTGCCGTACGCCACGCGCTCGATGCCGTGCGGCGTGGCCCGGCTGGAGGTGCCGCGCGACGTCCCGCGCGAGGTGGCCGTGGAGACCTGGCACGGCGCGCCGCCGGAGGTACGGGCCGGATCGGCCGCAGAACCCGCACAAGCGGAGGCCGCGGGAGGCAACAGGTCCGCACCCGGGCCAACTCGCCTCGCGCGCAAGCCGGTTCCGTTGCAGCAGGCACCCCTCACCGGGCGTACGGCCGCCGGGTAGTGCTGGTTAGTATTTTGCCGCGGGTACCGGCCGGTCGGTTTCGGGGACGGCCGGCCCCCGTGTGCCAGCAGCGATGCAGCGATTTGACGGGGTGACTTCCCACATGTCCGAAAGCCGAACAGACACGGCCCAGGACCGTCCGCACCAGGCGGCCGGCGACGGAGACGGAACCGGCCACGGAAAACACCGGGGCGGGGCCGCCGCGGCCGACGACTCGCAGTCGGCGGCCCACGGACGCCACCGCCGTCCCGGCGAGAGCGCCGGGACGGCCTGAGCGCCGTACTCCGCCGCCGGGGGGGGGGGGGGGGGGGGGGGGGGGGGGGGGGGGGGGGGGGGGGGGGGGGGGGGGGGGGGGGGGGGGGGGGGGGGGGGGGGGGGGGGGG
>NZ_JBVJNN010000005.1:201016-238999 GCF_055583685.1 Streptomyces sp. NPDC104581 | reverse complement strand
TCCTCCACACCTACAACCACCACCGCAGCCACACCGCACTCGGCGGCCAGCCACCCATCACCCGCGTCAACAACCCTGCGGGTCAATACACCTAGGTCCAGCGGAGGCGGTTGCCTGTCGTGTTGCGGGTGAGGAAGAGGGTCAGGTAGGCCTGGGCGGCCATGGCTCCTATGCGGTGTTCGCGGCCGTAGTAGGTGTTCTCCGCGTTGGGGCCGTAGGTGCGGCCGTCGGGGAAGCGGGACATCAGGGAGAGTTGGGCCTCGTTGTGGAGGCGTTCCCACTTCGCCGCCGGCGGGTCGATGCCGGTGTCCTGGCCCGTGAGGGTGACCAGGAGGTCGAAGTTGCCGAAGTAGAAGGGGAAGTGGGTGCCCCAGTCGTTGCCCTCGGGGTAATGGATCTCCGCCGAGTTCTCGCGGTAGATCGGGCTGGTGCCGCCGCCCGGCAGCGGGAAGGGCTTGTCCACCAGGGCGCCGTACGTGCGGTTGATGTTGTGCAGGGCCGCCCGGGGTGCGGGGCGGTTCGCGAGGCCGAAGACGAAGCCCTGGTAGAGGCTCTGGTCGAACGCCACCATGTACAGCGGGTGCAGGCGCGCGTGGTTCTGGAGGGTGCCGTCGTCGGCGATGTTCGTGCCCCGGAGCCAGGTCGACAGCCGGATGCCGTTGATCGTCTCGTCGCTGGTGAGGTCCTGCGGGCAGGCCGCCGCTGCCAGCAGGAGTTCGACGTTGCGGCGCGTCCAGCGGGCGGCGTTGGGGTGGTTCGGCATCATCACCGCGGCCAGGGAGAGCGCCGCCGCGCTCCAGTTGTCCTCCTCCGCCTTGCTGTCGCCGGGTGTGACGACGGTGCCGTCGCGGCGGGTCATGTAGAGCTGCTCGCCGCCGGTGCCGATGAGATGGACGTCGTTCCCGGTCGTCAGCCGGTCGGCCTCCCAGGCCAGCATGGCGGCCAGGTGACCGCGCTCGGCGGTGTCCAGCTTCTCCCAGAACAGCCAGCCGGCCAGCGCGGTGTAGTACGCCCACAGCGCGGTCTGCCAGCCGTTGCCCCAACGCGTCGCGGTGTCGGCGTTGTTCGCGCGGTGCCGGGCGGCGAGCGTACGGATGAGGTTGCGGGTCCGGATGGTGGCGTTGGCGGCGGACAGCGTCCGCGGGTCGTAGGTGCCGGTGGTCAGCGCGGTGGTGGCGGCCACGGCCGCCATCGCGGGCAGCCGGATCGCCCGCTCGTCGGTGCCCCGGAGATCGATGTAGCCGTCCGGGAGGTATCGCGTGTACGTCCCCGCGTACCAGGGCCCGATCAAATAGCGGGAGCTGCCCGCGAGGATCGCCGTCACCCGCCTTCCGGCGGCGTCGGACCCCGGATACGAACCCAGGCTCCCCCAGGCGATCGGTACGACACCGTTCTGGGCGGCGTTCGCGGCGGTGGGCGGACCGAACGCGGCGGCGGCCCCGAGCGCGCCGGCGGTACCGAGGAACCGGCGGCGGGAGAGCGGAGGAAGGGCGGGCATACGGGCACTCCTGTCACGGGCCGGATGTCCGAACGCGGTCAAGCATGGCAGCGGCAACAAACACGGCACAAGGGTCTATACCACTTGGGATCGACACCAACGACCCTTCCGGCAGCGCGATTTGGCCGCGCGGGTCCCGTACCGCGGACCGCGTCGCGGCGCCGCCGCCTCGGGTCGTCACCGCGTCACCGCGTCGCGTCGTCCAGCGCCCGCAGGATTTCCGCCCAGGGGAGTTCGCGCTTCGGAGGGGCTGCCCGCGGCTCGTGGAGCGGCCAGACGCCGGGGCCCTGGATCAGGTGGACCCCCGCCTGCCGGAGGTGGGTGAGATGGGTGGGCCAGGCGGGGTGGCGGGCGTGGGCGGCGTTGATGTGGGGGAAGACGATCACCGGCACGCCGGGGGTGCCCAGGGCCTCGGTGAGTTGGGTGAGCGCCTGGTTGTCGGCGATGCCCAGGGCGAGTTTGGCAACGGTGTTCGACGTCGCCGGGGCCGCCACGTAGCAGTCCACGGGTGGGTGCGGGCGTGGGTCCGAGGGGAGCCGGGGGTGATCACGGACCGGGAGGCCGGTGAGGGTCTCCAGACGGTCCAGTTCGCCGGACGCCCGGAGCCAGCGGCCCGCCGTCGGGGTCAGGGTCACCGCCACCCGCCAGCCGCGGGCCATGGCCGGTACGACCAGGCCGGTACGGAGCGACTCCAGCCCGCCGGACGCCGACGCCACCACTCCGAGGACGCCGCGGGACGTACGCGCTTCACTCATCGTCACAGTCTGGCAGGACTGCGGCCCCCCTTCCGGGGCACACGGTCGGCGACGAACCAACCACCGTCATTCCGGACATGGTTGGCCATCCATCGACATGTTCGGCAGGAGAGAGCAGATGCTCGCAATCGCGGCGGCGGTGGTCCTTTTCATCGCCTTCATACTCAACGCCACCAAGACGTCGACCGACGTGGTCTTCGGTACGACGAGCCTGACGCTCGTCGCACTCACCCTCATCGCCCTGCATCTGGCCGGTGTCGGAGCCGGGTGGCAGGCGCGGGGGCGCGGCCGTCGGCGGTGACGGTCACAGGGACGGGGACCCGGCGGTGACGACGGGTCAGGAGGCGTAGCGCCAGAAGTCGCGCAGGAGGGGAGCGGGTACGGGGCCCGTCGCCTCCAGCTGCGTCAGCAGGATGGTCACGGTGCCCGTGGACGGTGTGATGTGCGCCGCGGTCCCCGTACCGCCGACCCAGCCGTAGCGGCCCGGCACGTTCCAGGGGTCGACCGGCGCGATGTCCACCGAGCCGCCGAAGCCCCAGCCCTGGCCCTCCAGGAACAGGGTGCTCGCGTCGCGCTGGGGCTGGGTCAGGTGGTCGGTGGTAATACCGGCGACGGACGCGGGTGAGAGCAGCCTCCGGTCCCCCGCCATGCCGTTGGCCAGGAGCATCCCGGCGAAGGCGTGCAGGTCGTCGACGGTCGAGACCAGGCCGCCGGCGCCGGACGGGAAGGGCGGCACGCTGCTCCACTGGCCGTCCGGGGTGTCGACCGGTTCGAGGCCGCCCGCGCCGTCCGGCCGGTAGTAGTGCGGTACGCGCTCACGCTCGGCGGCCGGCACCGCGAACGCCGTGTCACGCATGCCGAGCGGTTCGAAGATCCGCTCCGCGAGGAACTCCGGCAGCGACCGGCCCGTGGCCCGGGCGATCAGTACGCCGAGGATGTCGGAGCCGATGTTGTAGAGCCATGCCTCGCCCGGCTGGTACAGCAGCGGGATACGGGAGAGCGTCGCCATCCACTCGTCCGGCGCGGCGACCTGCTGGGGCTGCGGAGGGCCCTGCTTCAGCTCGCTGAACAGCGGGGTGACGGCGGGCAGCGAGAAGTCGGACGGGAAGCCGTGCCCGGAGCGGAAGGTGAGCAGGTCGAACACGGTGATCGCCCTGGCGGCCGGGACGACGTCGTCGACCGGGCCGGACGGTGTCCGTACGACCATCGGCGACGCCAGCTCGGGCAGCCACCGGTCGACCGGGTCGTCCAGCGCGATACGGCCGTCCTCGACCAGCGTCATGACCGCGGCGGCGACGACCGGCTTCGTGAGCGAGGCGATGCGGAAGATCGCGTCCCTGGCCAGGGGTGTCGTGCCCGCCGCGTCGGCCGAGCCGACCTCCGCCACCTCGGTACGGTCGCCCCGGGCGACCATGGCGACGACGCCCGGCAGCGGTCCCTCGTCCACGTACGCCTTGAGCAGGTCGTGGAGGTTCGTCGCGCCCGTGCCACTCGTCGCACCGGTCGAAGCGGTCCCCGTCCCACCCGTCGTCTCGGTCGCACCCGTCACACTCGTCGCACCGATTGCGCCTTTCGTGCCCGTCGTACCGGTCCCACCCGTCGCACCGGTTGCGCCCGTCCCGCCCGTCGATTCCGTCGCCTTGGTCATGGTTCACCTTTTCGCGTCGCCGCCCGTGCTGTCGTAGAAGAGACCCCGGACGGCCGGTGAATTCATCGGTCCGGAGCTGCGTCCGGGCGCTTGCGCAGACGCAGCGAGTTCCAGCTCGCGTCCGCCGTCCAGCCGCCGTCGACCGGCAGCGCGGTGCCGTTCACGAAGCCGCTGCGCGCCGGGTCCGCCAGGAACGCCACCGCCTGCGCGATGTCGTCGGGCGCGGCGAACCGCCCCATCGGCACCCGGTCCACGACGTCCTCGTCCGTGTAGCCGCCGGACGCCTGGTCGGCCGCGTCCATCTCCGTCTTCACCCAGCCCGGACAGACCGCGTTGACCCGTACGCCTCTGCCTCCCCACTCCCCCGCCAGCGTGCGCGTGAGGCCGATCAGGCCGTGCTTGCTCGCGTTGTACGCCGCGCGGTCGGAGACCCCGTGCAGTCCGGCGATCGACGCGATGTTGACGATCGAGCCGGCGCCCGCCGCGAGCATCAGCCGGCCCACCGCGCGGGAGAGCAGGAACGGCCCGGTGAGGTTGACGTCCAGCACCCGGCGCCACTGGTCGGCCGTCGTCTCCTCGGCCGGGACGAGCAGCGAGACGCCCGCGTTGTTGACGAGCGCGTCCACCCGGCCGAAGCGCTCGCGGACCCGGTCGGCGAGCCCGTTCGCATACGCCTCCGACGCGACGTCCCCGACCACGGTCAACGCGTCCGCCCCGGCCGCGCGCACGGAGGCGAGGGTGTCCGCCGGGTCCACGAGGTCGGCCAGGACCAGCGCGTAACCCTCCCCTGCCAGGACTTCGGCCACCCGGCGGCCGATGCCCCGCGCCACACCCGTCACCACGGCGACGCGGTCAGTCCCCGCGCCCGTACGCGTACTCGGCGTCATCTCAGTCATGAGGTCAGCCTGGACCGGGACACATGGCCGGCGGAAGGGCTCCGGCCGGGCGGACGCCCAGGGGCGTCGGCGGTCTCCGCGAGCAATGACCGCACGGTCGTCCGGTTAGTACACTGGCCGTGTGACAGCTACCAGCACCGACGGACGCATCGCACGGGGGAACCAGACCCGCCAACTGATCCTCAAGCACACCGTCCGGATCGCCTCGGTCGAAGGTCTCGGCGGTCTGTCGCTCGGCCGGCTGGCCGGGGAGCTGCGGCTGAGCAAGAGCGGGGTGTTCGCCCTGTTCGGCTCCAAGGAGGAGCTCCAGCTCGCCACCGTGCGCGCCGCCGCCAAGGTGTACATCGACCATGTCGTGCGCCCCGTCCTGGAGTTGCCGGCCGGGCTCGACCGGATCCGGCGGCTGTGCGACGGCTGGCTCGCGTACTCCGAGAACCGGGTCTTCCCCGGCGGCTGCTTCTTCTACGCGGTCTCGGCCGAGTACGACGCGCGCGAGGGCAAGGTGCACGACGCCGTGGCGCAGTCCCGCCTCGACTGGGTCGCGTTCGTGGCGCGGAACATCGAGGACGCCAAGGAGGCGGGCGAGGCGCGGGACGACACCGATGTCCCCCAGCTCACCTTCGAGCTCGTGTCGCTCCTCGAAGGCGCCAACGCCGAGTCCGTACTCCACGACGACTTCACCTGCTACGCCAAGGCGGCCAAGGCGATCCTCAGCCGGCTGCGGTCCGTGGCGACGGATCCGGCGCTGCTGCCGCTCGTGCCGGCGTCGCGCTGACCACGAAGTCCCTGACGGACGCGATGACTTGGCGGTCACCGATGATCCGCCGGTGCCCCAGGCCCCGGGTGACGACCAGCCGGGCCCGGTCGCCGGGGGCCGCGTTGAGCGCCGCGGTGAGCTCGCGTGAGGCCGCGGGGTCGACCAATTCGTCGTCCTCGTCGTGGACGACCAGGAACGACGACGCGCACGACGACGCGCACGACGAGGCGTACGACGACGCGCCCGCCGCCGTACGCGCGCCCCCGCCCGCCGGCGCCGCGGGCGTATCCGCCGCCGTACGCGCGCCCCCGCCCGTGCCCGTAACGGCGGCCGGACCCCCGCCCGCCCCCGGGACCGAGAAGCGGGACCAGACGTCGCCCTCGCCGGTGAACAGCTCCCGCTCGATCCGCCCCCGCAGCTCGCGGTTGAGCCGCTCCCGCAGCCCCAGCCCCGCGCAGAAGCCGTCCACCAGATACGCGAAGTCGGGCACACCGCTGATGGCCACGATCCGCTGCGCCCGCACCCCGCGCTCGCGTGCGGCGACGAACGTGGCGGTGACACCGAGGGAGTGCGCCACGACCGACTCGAAGGGCCCGTGCTCCGCGTCCAGCGCCGCGATGATGTCGCGCAGGTCGAGGATCGTCATCGTCTCGCCGGTCGCTTCGCCGTGGCCGGGAGCGTCGAAGGCGACCGGGCTGAGGCCGAGGTCCAGCAGTTCGGACACGAGCGGGGCGAAGCGCGAGGCGCGCGACTCCCAGCCGTGCACGATCAGTACGGGGCGCTCGCCCGTTCCCCACCGGTAGCTGACGGCTCTCCCTCCGCCGACGGCTGTCCCGCCGACCTGGGCGCGGTCCATCACCGGGCGCTCGTCGGGCCGCAGGCGGCTGCGACCGCGCGGCTTGCGGAAGAGGTGGAAGACGGCCCTGCCCGCCGGGCCCGGTGAGACGTACGACGCGGCGTTCAGGGCGGTGCGGACGGCTGTCACGGCGAGATCCATGCGGCGTTCGCTCTCCTCGGGTCGCTGTGCGGTCAGGGCGCTTGCCCTGGTTCCCGCTACGACGCTTGCGCTGTTTCCTGCTCCGGCTCCTCCGACCAGACGCTAGCACGATCGTTCGGCTAGTTTTATCGATTGACTGAACGTACGATCGTGCGGCATGGGACCCAATCAGCGCTTCAAGGACGAACTGGACGCGCTCATCAACCAGCGGCTCCTGCCGGAGGACCGCGCGTTGGCCCGAACCCCGGCCCCGTCGCCCGCGCCGGGACGGACGTACCACCCCGGACCCGCCGGTACCCCGCGGCCGTCACTCCCGAAGCAGCAGAATGGAGCGCATGACTGAGAAGAACGACCACCTGCCCGACGCCCCCGTCTCATCCGAAGCGGCCCCCGACTGGGAGAAGCGTTTCCGGGCGCCCCGCGTCTCACTGCCCGACTGGGCCGAGGACGCGCCCGACCGCGCGCTGTTCGTGTCCAACGCGACGGGTACGTACGAGCTGTACGCGTGGGACCGCGCCACCGGGGCGCAGCGGCAGGTCACCGACCGCCCCAACGGCACCATGGACGGCGTGCTGACCCCCGACGGCCGGTGGATCTGGTGGTTCAACGACACCGACGGCGACGAGTTCGGCGTCTGGATGCGGCAGCCGTTCGACGCGGAGGCAGCGGGCGCGGGCGAGGCGGAGGCCGCCGCGGGCGAGGCCGCCGGAGGCGTGCGCGGTACCGACGAGGTCGCGACGCCCGGTATCGACGCGGCCTACCCGAGCGGGCTCGCGCTCGGCCGGGACGGGACGGCGGTCGTCGGCTGCTCGACCGACGAGGACGGCTCCACGATCCACGTCCTGCCCGCCGGTGGCGCGGCCCCGGTCGAGATCTACCGGCACCGTGAGTCGGCCGGCGTCGGCGATCTGTCGCACGACGGGACGCTCATCGCCGTCGAGCACACCGAGCACGGCGACGCGATGCACTCCGCGCTGCGCGTGGTGCGCCTCGACGGCACGGCGGTCGCCGAGCTGGATGACACCAAGGACGGCGAGGTCGAACTGGGCCTGTCCGTACTCGGTTTCGCACCGGTGGACGGCGACACCCGCCTCCTCGTCGGGCATCAGCGGCGCGGTCGCTGGGAGCCGATCGTGTGGGACGTGGCGACGGGCGAGGAGAGCGATCTGGCGATCGAGCTGCCCGGGGACGTGTCGGCCGAGTGGTATCCGGACGGGTCCGCGCTGCTGATCGTGCACAGCTTCGAGGCGCGTAGCGAGCTGTGGCGCTACGACCTCGCGGCGCGCGCGCTGACCAGGGTCGAGACGCCCGCCGGCACGGTGTCGGGCGCGACGGCCAGGCCGGACGGCTCGGTGGAGTACCTGTGGTCGTCGGCGGCGCGTCCGCCCGTGGTGCGGTCGACGTCGGGCGGCGTCGTACTCGACCCGCCTGGCTCGAAGGCGCCGGGATCCGTGCCGGTGACCGACGTGTGGGTGGAGGGGCCCGGCGGGCGGATCCACGCGCTGGTGCAGCGGCCCGGGGGTGAGGGTCCGTTCCCGACGGTCTTCGAGGTGCACGGCGGACCGACCGCGCACGACAGGGACTCGTTCACGGCGGGCCCGGCGGCGTGGGTGGACCACGGCTACGCGGTCGTACGGGTCAACTACCGCGGCTCCACCGGCTACGGCCGCGAGTGGACGGACGCGCTCAAGCACCGCGTCGGGCTGATCGAGCTGGAGGACATCGCCGCCGTACGCGAGTGGGCGGTGTCGTCCGGTCTCGCCGACCCGGCGAAGCTGGTGCTCTCGGGCGGCTCGTGGGGCGGCTATCTGACGCTGCTGGGGCTCGGCACACAACCCGACGTGTGGGCGGTGGGGCTGGCGGCCGTACCGGTGGCCGACTACGTCACCGCGTACCACGACGAGATGGAGGCGCTGAAGTCCATGGACCGCACGCTGCTCGGGGGCACGCCGGAGGAGGTCCCGGAGCGGTACGAGGCGTCGTCGCCGCTGACGTACGTGGACGCGGTGCGCGCGCCCGTCTACATCTCGGCGGGTCTGAACGACCCGCGCTGCCCGATCCAGCAGGTGGAGAACTACGTGAACCGGCTGTCGGCTCGGGGCGCGACGCACGAGGTGTACCGGTACGACGCGGGGCACGGGTCGCTCGTGGTGGAGGAGCGGATCAAGCAGGTCGCCCTGGAGCTGGACTTCGCGGAACGCCACCTCCGGTAGCGCGGCATCGCCGGACGGGCCCGCGTCTCGCGGCCCGTCCGGGGAACGCGGGAACGCGGGAACGCGGGGGCCGCTGACCGAGCCTCCCCGGCCGCCCAGGAGCCACCCGCTCCGTGGGCCGGGCGGGGCGCTGCGTACCTTAGAGGGGTGTACCGGTTCCTGCTGACGCCCCGGTGGTGGGGCATCAATGTCTTCGTGCTGCTGGCCATCCCCTTCTGCGTCTTCATGGGGACCTGGCAGCTCGGCCGTTTCGAGGACCGCGTCGATTCGCACCGGAGTGCCGAGGCCGCGCCCGATCCGGCGGATCGGGCCGCCGCGCCGGTCGACGAGTTGCTGCCGGTCAGTCAGGAGACGTCCGGGCGGCACGCGACGGCGAGCGGTACGTACGGGGAGCAGTTCCTCGTCCCGTACCGGGAGTTGGACGACAAGTCCGGCTCGTACGTGCTGGCGCTGCTGCGGACCGACGGCGGCCGGGCGCTGCCCGTCGTACGCGGCTGGCTGCCGGCCGGTGCGGACGTGCCGTCCGTCCCGACGGGTGAGGTCACCGTCTCCGGCGCGCTCCAGGCGCCGGAGAACGCGGGCACCGACGGCGCCCACACCCGTGGCGGGCTGCCGAGCGGACAGGTCGGCATCATCAACGGGGCGTCGCTGGTCAACCTCGTGCCGTACGCGGTGTACGACGCCTGGGTCACGGTCACCGAGCCCGACGCCGCCGGGCTGACGCCCGTACCGCCTCAGCGGCCCGAGGGCACCGGCCTCGATCTGAAGGCGTTCCAGAACCTCGGGTACACGGGCGAGTGGTTCGTCTTCGTCGCGTTCCTGCTCTTCATGTGGTTCCGGCTGTTCCGGCGCGAGACCGAGGCCGTCAGGGACCGCGCGCTGGGGCTGGAGACCGCGGCGTAGGGCCTGTCGTCTGGATCAGGCCGGATGAGTGAGCGGGGTCCGGTGCGTGCGATCGCAAGGCGGCGGAGGGAAGCATGGCTCCCTCCTCCGCCACCAACGCAGGGGGCACCTCCCGTGCCCCCTCCGGGGGAGAGCGTGCGTGCCGGGGCACGCGAGCCCGGCAAGATCCAAACGACAGACCCCAGCCCTCCCCGCGCGACCCGGTCGCTACGACGCTTCCAGCACGCCCGTCCGGTAGATCGTCCCCGCGCACGCGTTGTCGATCGTCGTCGCCGCCGGTGTCGATCCGGGCTCCGGGGTGTGCACGACGTCGATGCTGCCGTCCTTCGGCCCCTCGTCGCTGCCGAGCTGCGGTGTCGGCTCCATCGGCGTCGTCCCGGTGCCGTTCGTCGCGCCGCCCGAGTCGCCCTCCGTGGGCGTGGGGTCCGGTGACGGTTCGCCGGTCGGGCAGGTGTCGGTCGGCACCCAGGCGAACTTCACCTCGTACGCCCCCGAGGGCGCGAGCACCAGAGCGGTCGCCTCCTGCGAGGGATGAGGCAGGTCGCTCGCGGGGTCGCCGGGCTGGTGGTTCACCACTTCGATCTTGCTCGGGTCGGCGGCGCCCATCGCCTGGAAGGCCACGGACCCGTTGCCGCTGACCGAGCAGTTGGTCCCCGAGATGTTCGAGATGCGGAAGCTGCCGTAGACCGTGCCGTCCGCCTGCGGTTCGCCGGTCTCGGCCGAGATGACACCGAGCTGGTCGGCGTCACAGGTCGCCACCGCGCTGGTGAAGCTGCTCTCCGGGTCGCGGCCCTCGCCGCCCGTCGTACCGCCCGTCACCCCGCCATCGCCCGCCTCGGGCGATTCCTTGTCGGCGGATCCGCCCTCGTCGCTGTCCGCCCGGTCCGAGGGGTGGGCGCCGTCCTTCTCACCGTTCTCCGGGCCGCCGTCGGAGCCGGTGCCGCCCTGGACCTGCTCCCCGTGGCCCACGTTGAAAGACTCGCCGTCCGAGGAACTGCCGGTGTTGGCGACGTGTACGAACGCCGGGACCGCCGTACCGAACAGCAGCGCGGCAGCCGCGACGCCGACGACCGCCTGGCGCTTGCGCGCGCGCCTGGCGGGAACGGCCCTGCGCAGATGGTCGAGGGCGCCGTCGGAGGGCTCGATCTGCTGGACGGCGCCGTGCAGGAGGCGGCGCAGGGCCAGTTCGTCGACGGTCGCGGTGCCGTCGCCGTCGCCGCCCGCGCCCGCGGCGTCACCGAAGAGCGACGCGAGGGGCTGCGTCACATCCGGCCGAGGACCACCGTCGGCCGGAGGGCCACCGGCCGGAGGGCCGCCGCTGCCGGCCCCGGGGTCGTGGGGGTCACGGCCGGCCGGTGGTCCGGCGTCGGCCGGTGCCCGCCCGTCGGCCCGTGGCCCGTCGTCAGCCCGTGGCCCGTCGTCGGCCGCGCCTCGCGCGCCGTCGGCCACACTGTGGAGGTCTCCGCCCGGTTCTTCTTCCGGCCCGTTGTTCACAGTTCCATTTCCAGTCGACTCGCCCGTCGGGCCGTCCGGCCCCTCCGGCCTTCCGTGGTTCTGATCGTGCTCGTACCCGCTCATGCCGTGGCCTCCATGGCGACGCGCAGCGCCGCGATGCCCCGCGAGCCGTACGCCTTCACCGAGCCCAGGGATATGCCGAGCGTCTCGGAGACCTGCGCCTCCGTCATGTCCGCGAAGTAGCGCAGCACGAGCACCTCGCGCTGGCGGCGCTGGAGGCCGCGCATGGCCTTGATCAGCGCGTCGCGCTCCAGCAGGTCGTACGCGCCCTCCTCGGCGCTCGCCATGTCCGGCATCGGCTTCGACAGCAGCTTGAGGCCGAGGATGCGGCGGCGCAGCGCGGAGCGCGAGAGGTTGACGACCGTCTGGCGCAGATACGCGAGGGTCTTCTCCGGCTCGCGGACACGGTTGCGCGCGGAGTGGACGCGGATGAACGCTTCCTGCACAACGTCCTCACACGAGGCGGTGTCGTCCAGGAGCAGAGCCGCGAGGCCGAGCAGTGAGCGGTAGTGCTGTCGGTAGGTCTCGGTCAGGTGGTCGACGGTGGTACCGGATGCCATCGCGTCGTCAGCGCCCTCGCGCCGGTCCGTGATACCGGTCGGGCGTGCCGCTGGCATGGGAGCGATCACCGGCATACCACCGGGCCTGCGGGGTCGCCGGGCCGGCCGCACCGAAGTGCCGCGAACCGGGACGACCGCTGTGAAATCGAGAACCTCTGCCACGCCTGTTGGACACGCTTCCCCCGCCCAGGGTTGTACGCGTTCGCGCCCGCATTTGACGATGCACCAATTGTCCCCATGCGTAACCGATCTCCCCCACATGCCCCATTGACCCACGGCACCACACAGGGGCGACCGCTTAGACGTTTCCGGTCAACCGGTGGTTGCGGAAAGCCGAAAAAGCATCGTCCGCCACCGGAACACCGCAGTTCAAGTGGTACAGACCAGCGATTCGCTCACAGGGCGTTCACAGATCCTACAAAGCGTCGCGGGTCGCCCCGGGGGTGGGTTCCCCGCTGCTCCCCCGCTCCTCTACGTACCCGCGAATTCCCCCGCCACGGCCTCCGCGATCTGCGCGCAGTTGAGCGCCGCGCCCTTGCGCAGGTTGTCGCCGCAGACGAACAGCTCCAGCGCCCGTTCGTCGTCCAGCGAACGCCGCACCCGCCCCACCCACGTCGGGTCGGTGCCGACCACGTCCGCCGGGGTCGGGAAGTCGCCGGCCGCCGGGTTGTCGAACAGCACCACTCCCGGGGACGTCGCCAGGATCTCGTGCGCCCGGTCGACCGTGACAGGGCCCTCGAAGCGCGCGTGCACCGCGAGCGAGTGCGCGGTGACCACGGGGACGTGCACGCACGTCACCGCGATCCTCAGATCGGGCAGGTCCAGGACCTTACGGGTCTCCTCGCGGATCGCCATCTCCTCGGAGGACCAGCCGTCCGCCATGAGTGATCCCGCCCACGGCACGACGTTGAGCGCGAGCGGACCGCCGAACGGGCCCGTGATGTCGCCCACGGCGCGCCGTACGTCGCCGGGGCTCGTCCCCAGCTCCGTACCGGCCACGGCCGACATCTGCCGGCGCAGCGCCGAGATGCCGTCCTGTCCGGCGGCGCTGACCGCCTGGTACGAGGACACGACCAGCTCACGCACCCCGAACTCGGCGTGCAGCGAGCCCACCGCGACGATCATCGGCATCGTCGCGCAGCTCGGACTCGCGACGATGCCGCGCGGGCGCAGCCGCGCGGCATGCGGATTCAGCTCGGGTACGACGAGCGGTACGTCGGGGTCCATCCGGAACGCGGCGGACGCGTCCACCACGACGGCGCCCTGGGACACGGCGACGGGTGCCCACTGGGCGGACACGGCGTCCGGGACGAGGAACAGCGCGACGTCCACGCCGGCCAGCGCGCTCTCGGTGAGCGCCACCACCTCGGTCGCCTCGCCCCGTACGGCCAGCTTGCGGCCGGCCGCGCGGGGGGAGGCGAGCAGACGGATCTCGCCCCAGACGTCGGCGTGCTGCGACAGGATCTGGAGCATGACGGCGCCGACGCCCCCGGTCGCGCCTACGACCGCGAGCGTCGGCCGGGCGTTCATCGGCCCGCGCTTCCGCGACTTCCCGTCCGGGGCCGGTGAGTTGTCGCCTTCGGCCAGCGAGTTCCCGTCATCGCCCGATGCCTTTCATCGTCCGGCCCTCATCGCCCGGTGCCGCCGTAGACCACGGCCTCGTCGGACTCGGAGTCGAGCCCGAAGGCGGTGTGCACGGCGCGCACGGCCTCGTTCACGTCGTCGGCACGGGTGACGACCGAGATGCGGATCTCGGAGGTCGAGATCAGCTCGATGTTCACGTTCGCCTCGGACAGCGCCTCGAAGAACCCGGCGGTGACGCCCGGGTTCGTCTTCATACCGGCGCCGACGAGCGAGATCTTGCCGATCTGGTCGTCGTAGCGCAGCGAGTCGAAGCCGATGGTGCCCTTCGCCTTCTCCAGGGCGTCGATGGCCTTGCGGCCCTCGGTCTTGGGGAGGGTGAAGGAGATGTCGGTCAGCCCGGTCGACGCGGCGGACACGTTCTGCACCACCATGTCGATGTTGATCTCCGCGTTCGCGATGGAACGGAAGATCGCCGCGGCCTCGCCCGGCTTGTCGGGGACGCCGACGACGGTGATCTTGGCCTCGGAGACGTCGTGGGCGACTCCGGAGATGATGGCGTGCTCCACCTGCTGGTCCCCTTGCGGCTGGTTGCTGACCCAGGTGCCGCGGAGTCCGGAGAAGGACGAGCGGACGTGGATCGGGATGTTGTATCGGCGTGCGTACTCGACGCACCGGTGCAGCAGCACCTTGGAGCCGGACGCCGCCAGCTCCAGCATGTCCTCGATGGAGATCCAGTCGATCTTCCGGGCCTTCGGGACGACCCGGGGGTCGGCGGTGAAGACGCCGTCGACGTCGGTGTAGATCTCACAGACCTCGGCGTCCAGCGCGGCGGCGAGGGCGACGGCCGTGGTGTCCGAGCCGCCCCTGCCGAGCGTGGTGATGTCCTTCTTGTCCTGGGACACGCCCTGGAACCCGGCGACGATGGCGATGTTGCCCTCGTCCAGCGCCGTACGGATACGGCCGGGCGTCACATCGATGATGCGCGCCTTGTTGTGGACCGAGTCGGTGATGACTCCGGCCTGGCTGCCCGTGAACGACTGGGCCTCGTGGCCCAGGCTTTTGATCGCCATGGCGAGCAGCGCCATGGAGATGCGCTCCCCCGAGGTCAACAGCATGTCCAGTTCCCGACCCGCGGGGATCGGGGACACCTGCTCGGCGAGGTCGGTCAGCTCGTCCGTCGTGTCGCCCATCGCGGATACCACGACGACCACCTGGTGGCCGTTCTTCTTGGCATCGACGATTCTCTTGGCAACGCGCTTGATGCCTTCGGCATCGGCAACGGAGGAGCCTCCGTACTTCTGCACGACAAGGCCCACGTGCGCTCCTCGATCAGTCATGCCGCAGTCGTTCATCACTGCGGTCGGCTCAGTCTAACGAGCAGCCGCATTCCGCCTCGGAGATATCGCATCGTGAGATGTCCCGCTCACGGTCTGATCATTCAGGAGGCGGTGCGGCGGCCCGGTGGACATCCATGCCCGGTCTGGCGCGGGCCACGCGGAACGTGGGCCGGGTCACACGCCGATCCCGCCCGATTGGCGGAGGACGGCGGACGGGCGGCGGCCCCCCGCTTGTCCGTGTGCGTGTGCGTGTCCGTGTCGCGTGACGGGACCTCGGCGGTCATCAGGACCCCGCCTGGCTCGGCCCACTCACCCTGTCCTACGAAGTTCTCCCTCGGCGCGAGTGAGCCGTCCGGACGTGCGCGGCCCTTCCGGTAAGCGTCGGCCTTCAGCCCTTGTTCCGGGTAGAGGCGAAGATCCGACCGCTGCCGCATGCAATGTTCGAGCAGCCACATGACGATCTCGCCATGGTGACCGTCCGGCACGGTCTTGACCTGGACCTTTCCGTTGATGAATTCCAGCCGCACCATCTCTGGCGCACGTCGGGCAAGCTCCTCGAACTCGTCGAAGGACATCTGCGGCCGGGCGGGGGTCCTGGGGGTCATGGCGTCGCCTCCTCCCCTCCATGGTGACCCGACCGGCAGCTCGTGGACGCTCATTCGGCCGCCCGCAGCAGTTCCGCGCCGTCGCGTGAGAAGGCCTGCACGAGTTCGCCGTGGGCCGGACGCGGGATCGGGCGGGTCTTGAAGCCGGCCGCCGCGCGCAGGGCGTCGGCGCGGCGGGCGACCTGCGGCAACGTCACCTGCCAGGTGGGTGCAGGGCGTCGGCGCGATTGGACCACTGGCCGCACGAGGAGCTGTTCCGGCGCATCGCGGAGATCGCGGCCGACACTGGAAGCAGCGAACTCCCCGCCCAGCTCGGCCGCTTCGAGCTGCCCGCGGGCCGATGCTCGACGAGGCGATCGCGTCGCGACGGGGCACGGACGAGCGGCCGTTCGGAAAGTACGTGTGGTTCGAGCCGGACCTCAAACCGGGCGGGACGCCCCGACCGCGTTCTTGATGCGTTCACCGAACCCGGGTGCGTCCTTGCGGGCCGCGCCGAGGGCGAAGCCCACCAGCAGCTTGCCGATGCCGTGCCCCTCCAGGACGTTGAACAGCCGCACCCGCGTCCTCCCGCCCGTGATCGCCTCCAGGTCGTAGCCGCCCTCGCGGGAGGTCACCACGTTCTTCGAGGTCTCGGTCCAGCGGATTCTGGTCGGCGTCTCCAGCTCGGTGATCCGCAGCTCGCGCCGGGTCGTCATCCCCGCGTCCTTCACCACGCTCCGGAACACGGTGCCGACCGCCGTGGGGCCCGCCGGCTCCTTGGTGATGCTCTGCACCCGGGGGCTGAACTCCGGATCGTTCGTCCCCTCCGCGAGATACGCGAAGACGTCCCCGACCGGCCGGTCGATCTCGGTGACTGCTTCGAACTGTCCACTCACAGCGGTTCACTCCTCGCAGGTCCGACGGTCAGAGTGGCAGAGGGTCGACACTTCACTCTCCCTCCGCCCCCCGCCCCCCGCCACTCGGGCCGCTGAACCCGGGCGAACGGGTTGCGGCTCGGGCTCGGCCGCCAGGCATCACGTCGGAGTGCTCGACCAGGGAGACGGTGAGGCGACGGGGGTCTCGGCGGACCAGAAGTCGGAGCGCACGTTGGGACGGGGAACCTCGACGCCCTCGTAGGCGGGGCCGTTGGGTTCGGCGGTGGGGGCGGCGACCTTGGATTCCTCGACGCAGGGGGTGTCGACCTCGAAGAAGGCCTGGCCCTTGTCGCCGATCAACAAGGAAATCGCAAACCCGTCTGACGCCCTGGCAAAGATGGCCGGATATTCCCTACTGGGATTCACGGAATAGATCTCGTAACCGGCCTTCTTCCAGAACCGCTCCACCATGCCGAGGAAGTTTCCGCGACGCTCCTCAGAAATGACCGTCAGTACGGTGCGACGCCGCGTCACTTCACAGTTACCTGAAGTGGTCTGACCGTGGGCCCACTGCACTCGCGGTTCGATCGCATCGACTGTCGCACCCAGCATGCCGTCAGCACGCTCTGCGGCGTCCTGCATGTCCATGGTCGCGGTCACTCCCGTCTTTTCCGTGCCGGGCGCTGCGCACCCACCCAGCAGCCCACCCATCAGAAGGAGAACGGACGGAACCCACATCGTCTTCCGCCTCACCGCCAATCCTCCCTCTTAATTCCTTCAGGCTTTCCGGCAACAATCTTGGCCATATTATCCGCACCCACCGGATCCTTTTCCGGGGTGAAGTACTGGGAGTGGGCGTCGACTCCACCCATGTCACGAATTGGGCGGAGCCCGTGGTCGACTTCGAATCGCGTGGCACCGAATGCCTCGCTGGCCGGGTCCTTGCCGAAATAGAGGTCGTCGTCACCC
Organism: Streptomyces sp. NPDC104581; assembly: GCF_055583685.1. Lineage (NCBI taxonomy): Bacteria > Bacillati > Actinomycetota > Actinomycetes > Kitasatosporales > Streptomycetaceae > Streptomyces > Streptomyces sp. NPDC104581. Next base: position 221,908 of record NZ_JBVJNN010000005.1, on the reverse strand, counting down.
TTGTCGGCGAGGTCGCCGGCAACATAGGCGCCCAGCGGTCCGCCGGCCAGCAGGCCGAGGTAGCCTGCCCCGCTCTGCTGCTTCGAGGGAAGCTGGGTCACCACGTCGTTGTCGGCTGCCCCGACATAGACATGACCCTTTCCGACGCCGAGATCTTCAGCCTTGTCGGCTCCGGTGCCGGGGCTTCCGACCAGAATGATGTCGTCCGCGCCCGGAATGCCACCATCCCGCTGAGCCGCGGTCCCTACGGCGAGCGAGCCGTACGAGTGGCCGATCGCGGTCAAATGAGGATCCTTGTTCTCATTGGTGGCTCCCAGCCCGCTCATGAATTCGTTGTAGGCAGGGGCACCCCTCTCGGCATCGCCCTTGCTCATGACATCCACGTTCTGCGGGGCGTCGTAGCCGAGCCAGACGATGGACGCGCTGGACTCGTCGTACCGTCGCGCGCCGATCACCGTGTCATGAGCGCGCTTCATGGTGCCCCCTGCGAACTCTTCGTCCAACTTGGTGCCCAGCCCCGGCACGTAGGCCGAGACGTTCTTCGCGGTGTCGGGATTTCCGTAGGACACGATGGCACGACCGTTGCCTTCGTCACCGATGCCCAGCAGATACATCCTTGGGACCGAAGGCTCGTTCAGTTTGTCCTCGATCGCCTTGAGCCCACCCAGCAGGGTTCGAGCGTCGTCACCGCTCCTCTTCTCCAACGAGTCGATCAGCACCGGAAGATGGTTCCGGTTCGCCTCGTCACGCGCCACCGCCGGAATTCCGTCGAGGTTGCCGATCAGGTCCGGGGCCACGCCGAGGTACTCCTGCCGTTGCTCCTCGGTGAGCCCGTCCCACCAATCCTTCCGCTCGGCGGGCGACTTGTCGAACGGGACCCCTTCACCCAAGTAGCCGCTCGCGGCCCTCCGCACCGCCGCCGTGTCACCGGCCACGTCCTTCAGCGTGGCCTCCGTGACGTCGAGTCCCGTCGCCGCCTTGAGTTTCCGCAGCGCGGTCGCGTACCGGCGGTCGATCTCGGTGGCCGAGCGCACCGCACGCGCGATGCGGTCCGCGATGTCCTGGGCCATGGCCGCGTACGGGTTGGGGTCGAGGTCGAAAGCGGGCCGGCCGTTCAGCCCCGGATGGGGCTCCAGGGGGAGCCGCGCCGTGCCCTGCGCGGTGCCGCCCGGTACGTTCTTCTCACCCTTCTCGCCCGCCAGGGGGTCCCCGCAGACGACTGCGGCCGGGTAGCTGATCGAGCCGTCCGTGCGGACGGTGAACTTCAGGCGCTCGGCCTCGTCCAGCGCCTGTGTCAACTCCCGCTGCGGGTCCGCCAACTCCGCGGCGAGACCGTTCAGGGTCGTACGGATCAGACCCGACTCGGTCTGGATGTACTGGTAGTTGCGGCTCAGCCGCTCCAGCCTCGCGACAGCCGCCTTCGCCGACTCGCTGTCCTGCGTGTCACGCAGCTTCGCCGTCATGGCCTTGTCGGTCCTGACACGGTCGGCGTCGGCTCTCCCGGAGACCTCGTGCCAGCCGTCGCCCGCGTCCTCGAACTCCGGCCGCTTCAGATCCCGCAGCCGCTGCCACGTCAGTGCCGTGCCCGTCACCGGCGGGCACCCGCGTCCACGCTGCGCACGGACCTCTCGACCGCGGTGTCGGTCTCGCCCATCTCCTTGGCGACCTTCCCCAAGGCCCCGTCCAGATAGGCGCATTCACCCCGCACCGCGGCCAGCCGCTTCTCCCACGATTCGAGGACCTCGGTCAGTGCGTCCACCGCCGAGAAGCCCGCCGCGCCCGCCGTGACGCCGTCGTGCGCCGGACGGAGACGTGCGCGGCTCTTCTCCGTGCTGGTCCGCAGTGAGGCTGCGGTGCCCGACGCGCTGGTCCACGGTCCGGCGCTGTGCTTGAGGCCGCCGGCACCCCGGCCCGCGCCCGTGTCGTCCGCCGAAGCCGGCGACATCCCGGTTCCCGAATCCCCGGTCGGCGTCGGCAGGTTCGAGAGTGTGAACACTTCCTGCCACCCCTGCGAATACGACACCGCTCCCCCGTCCCGGTCACCCCACGCGCACACGCTGTGCGTTGCGAGTGACAGTAGCCGGGCGACCGGTGCCGAAGGCAAGCGGAAAATGGATCATTGACCGGACAACCGTCACGGCACGTAGCAGCTCGGACACGGGGTGCGCAAGAGCACTCGCTCCCAGATCCGCGGCCCCGCGAACCCGTCCGGTGGGCCTGGCGGGTTCGCGGGCTAGGGTCCTGCGTATGGGTAGTGGGGGCGGGGAGCGGGACGGGTTTGTGCGGGGTGTCGTGGGCCGTCGGATGCCCGGGTATCGGGGCGGGGCCGTGGTGGTGCTCGGGGAGGGTGAGGACAACGTCGCCTACGAGGTCGGCGGGGAGCTGATCGTACGGTTCAGCAAGGAGCCCGATCCGGTGCGCCGGGCCGCCGTCGTGAACCGTGAGGTCCGGCTGCTCGCCGCCGTCGCCGGGGTGGCGACGCTGGCCGTTCCCGAACCGGCCTTCGCCGATGCCGAGCAGGGCTGCCTGGGCTACTTCCGCCTCCCCGGCCGGCCGCTGATCGAGCTGCCCCCCGCGGGACGGTCGGCTCACGGTGCCGTGATCGGCGCCCGGCTCGGGGAGTTGCTCGCCGCGCTGCACGCGGTTCCGGCCGGGGAGGCGGAGCGGCTGGTGGACGTCGACGACCAGCCGGGCGCGGTGTGGCTGGAGGAGGCCGCCGAGACGTACGACGTGATCGTGGCCGGCGTGCCGGCGGCACACCGTCCCGCCGTCGAGGCGTTCCTCGGGAAGCCGCCGCCCGACGAGGGACATCCCCTCGTCTTCTCGCACAACGACCTCGGGATCGAGCACGTGCTGGTCGACGAGACGACGTGGACGTGCACCGGTGTCATCGACTGGAGCGATGCCGCGATCTGCGATCCGGCCCGTGATTTCGGGCTGCTGTACCGGGACCTCGGTGCCGCCGCGCTGGACGGGGCGCTGCGCGGTTACGGGGCGGGCGGCGAACGGGCCGAGGCGCTCGGGGCCCGTGCCGCCTTCTACGCCAGGTGCGGTGTCCTGGAGGACATGGCCTACGGGATCGAGACCGGGCGGGCCGCCTACCTGGACAAGAGCCTCGCCGCGCTGGCGTGGCTGCATCCGTGACAGACGGCCGGGCGCCCGGCGCGCGCTACGCCGGGTCCGCCACCGGGCGCATGCCCAGCGAGCCCAGCTCCTGTGCCATCACCCGGCCCGCCTCCTCCTCCAGCGCGTCCTCGCCGAGGTCCTGGTCCGTGTCCAGGCCGTCCAGCTCCGGGAGGGGCTGGTCGAGGCGGACGTGGGCCACCAGGGACTGGAGGGCGCGGAGTGCGGCGGACGCGGTGGAGCCCCAGTTGGAGAAGTACGAGAACTGCCACCACCACAGCGCCTCGGTCGTCCGGCCCGCGCGGTAGTGCGCCATGCCGTGCCGCAGGTCCGCGACGATGTCGGCGATGTCGTCGGAGATACGGCACGGGACCGGCGCCTTGCGGGGCTCGTACGGGTCGAAGACCTCCGAGTACACGTCGATCGGTTCGAGGATCGCGGCGAAGCGCTCCCGCAGGTCGTCGACGTCCGGCTCCGGGCCCAGGTCGGGCTCGTACCGCTCGTCGGGAAGGATGTCCTCGTGCGCGCCCAGCCGGCCGCCCGCCAGGAGCAGCTGGGAGACCTCCAGGAGCAGGAAGGGCACGGCGCTGTCCGGCTCGTCGCCCTTCGCGACCTCCGTGACCGCGACCATGAAGCTCTCGACCTGATCGGCGATCTGGACCGCGAAGTCGTTCGGGTCCTGCGTGGCGGAGTGCAGCGTTGCGTCAGACATCGAGCAGTCGTCTCCCCTCGAAGGCACGCCCCAGCGTGACCTCGTCGGCGTATTCCAGGTCGCCCCCCACGGGCAGACCGCTGGCAAGGCGTGTGACCTTCAGGCCCATCGGTTTGATCATGCGTGCGAGATACGTGGCCGTGGCCTCGCCCTCCAGGTTGGGATCGGTCGCCAGGATCAGTTCGGTGACCGTACCGTCGGCGAGACGGGCCAGCAGCTCACGGATCCGCAGATCGTCCGGGCCCACGCCCTCGATGGGGCTGATCGCGCCGCCGAGCACGTGGTACTTGCCGCGGAACTCGCGGGTGCGCTCGATCGCCACGACGTCCTTGGGCTCCTCGACGACGCAGATGACCGTCAGGTCGCGGCGCGCGTCGCGGCAGATGCCGCAGCGCTGCTCCTGCGCCACGTTGCCGCACACCTCGCAGAAGCGGACCTTGTCCTTCACTTCGAGCAGGGAGTGCGCGAGGCGGCGGACGTCGGTCGGTTCGGCCTGGAGGATGTGGAAGGCGATCCGCTGCGCGCTCTTGGGACCGACGCCGGGCAGCCTGCCCAGTTCGTCGATGAGGTCCTGGACCACGCCTTCGTACAACGGACTGCCTTTCCTGAGGTGCGAGGTGGAGGTTGCGGTCGGTACTCGACCCGCTCGTACGGTAGTTGTTCGTACCGTAGTTGCTGCGGCGCTTCCCTAGAAGGGCATGCCCGGCATCCCGCCGAGTCCCTGGGCGAGCGGACCGAGCTTCTCCTGCTGGAGCTGCTGCGCGTTCTCGTTCGCCGCCTGGACGGCCGCGATGACGAGATCGGCGAGCGTCTCCGTGTCCTCGGGATCGACGGCCTTGGGGTCGATCACGAGGCCGCGCAGCTCTCCGGAGCCGTTGACGGTGGCCTTCACGAGACCGCCGCCCGACTGGCCGTCGACCTCGGTCGCGGCCAGTTCCTCCTGGGCCGCCGCGAGGTCCTGCTGCATTTTCTGGGCCTGCTGGAGAAGCTCCTGCATGCTGGGCTGGCCACCACCGGGAATCACGGTCACTCCTGGCATATCGACGTCGGATGTTCGGCAGGTCGAGCCTACGTGGTCACCACGTGGCCCGCCCTACCCGCTGGAACGAACTCTTTCGGGTGAGAGTGCCCGGCTCCTCTACCTGATCACGGGGCCCATTGGATGGAAGCGCCCGGATTTCGGACGCGGCGCCCACCATTCGGCGGTAGGAAGTGCGGTACGCGAGTTCGCTTCCACGTCTTGTTCATCGAGTTCTGAAGTTCCGAAGTTCCGAGTTCCTGAGCTCTCGGGCCCCGAGTCCCTGCGCCCCTGAGCTCTACGTCTCCATCTTCCGCCGAGTCACGCAGCTACGCAGAGGAGCGCCGGTGAGCCAGCCGGACATGCAGCCCGGGGGGCCGGCCCGGGACGAGGGCGTGCCGCGGGGTGCGCCGGGGAGTGTGAACGGGAGCGGAGGTGAGGGACGCACGCGGGGTCCGGGGCCGGGGCCCGTGCCGCTGGGCGCCCTCGGGGACGCGCTCACCGGGGCCTTCCCCGCCGGGGACTGGAGCGAGCCCGCGCGGCGGCTCGACGAACTGTACCGGTGGGCGGAGGCGGGCGCGCTGCGTACGGTCGCCCGCTACCACGCGGAGCGCGTACGCAAACGGCGCTGCGCGCGGGCCCTGCGCACCACCTCGGCGCTCGGCGTCGTCGCGGGCGCGGCGCTGCCGCTGCTGGATCTGACGCGTGTGCTGGGCGGGGCCACCGGCTGGGGGTATCTCGCGCTGCTGCTGGCGGCGGCCTGTCTGGGCTGCGACCGGTATTTCGGGCTGACGTCCGGCTGGATGCGGAACGTCGCGACGACGCAGGCGGTGGAGCGGCGGTTGCAGGCGCTCCAGTACGACTGGGCGTCGGAGTGCGTACGGGAGGTGCTGGGCCCGTCGGAGGGTACGGCGAGCGAGGCGGCGGAGCGGTGTCTGGGGGTGCTGCGGCGGTTCTCGGAGGACGTCACGGAGCTGGTGCGGGCGGAGACGGCGGACTGGATGGTGGAGCACCGGGCCGGGCCCGCGCCGCTGGTGACGCAGTCGCTGGCGATGGGCAGCACGGCGCGTACGGAGGCCGGCGGCACGCCCCCGGGGCGCTTCCCGCTCCCGCCGGGCACCCGTCCGAACATGCCCCGCCAGCGCCCGCCGGACGTGCGGTAGACGGGTGGCGCCGGACCGCCCGCGGCACCGGCCGGTGGCGTCCGGACCGGTGGCGCCGGACCGGTCCGGTTGGCGGGCCCCGACCGGTCACGGGTCCGGACCGGACCGGGACCGGCTCGGGCGCCCGGTCGGGACGTCAGCTGAAGATGATCATGGAGCCCTGGCCCAGGCTCCGGGTCGCCGCCGCGTGGAGGCCCAGCCAGACGTGGCGTTCGCGGGCGAAGGGGCTGTCGTCGTACGGGATCGGGCCCGCCGGTTCCTCCAGGGACGTGGGTCCCTGCGGCGGGGCAGGGGCGGCCGGGGGGTTGGCCGGGTCGATGCCGATCGAGGGGGCGACCAGTTCCAGCTCGCGCAGCAGGCCCTGAGTCGAGCCCAGCGGGCCGCCGCCCGCGAGGAGTTCCTCGTTGGTGAGCGGGGACGCGTAGTCCACGGGGACGTACGCGCCCGCGTGGTCGTAGTGCCAGACCAGGTGCGACTGCTGGGCCGTCGCCTCGAACATCTCCAGCAACTGCTCGTAGTCACCGCCCAGTTCGCCCACGGGCGTCACCGCCAGGCCGCACATCTGGAGCAGATACACCCGGCGCAGGAAGTGCAGCGCGTCGTAGTCGAAGCCGGCGACGGGTGCGACGTCGCCCGACAGGCCGGGCATGTAGGCGAAGACGGGAACGGACGGCAGCCCGGCGTCACCGAGTGCCTTGTCGTAGACGGCGATCTCTTCGGCGAAGGGATTGTCGGGGCTGTAGCACAGCACGTCGACAAGGGGGACCAACCACAGGTCACAGGCCAAGGGAGGCTCGCTCTCCAACGAGTTCGAACGGGTTCCGTCGGGTTGCGTCAGGTTCGTACACGTACGTACGAGCCCGACCGTCGGGTCAGCGTAATGCGGCGAACGCGATCAGCGAAGACAGCGTCACGCCCGGCACGACCGGCACGACCGGTGCCCACCGGCACCTCCCGCCCGACCGCCGCCCGCCGCGTCGTCGTCCTCGTCAACGCGCTCTCGGGATATCCCATACCCACGCGCCCCCCATCCGCTCCCCCGGGCGCCCCAGCAGTTTCGACACGACCTCGTACAGGGCCTCGTCGTTGTCCTGCGGAGCCAGCACCACCACGCCCGCCTTCCAGAACGCCAGGTCCAGCTTCGCCTGCTCGCGCCAGCTCGTCCCGATGTCCGGGATCCGGCCGCCGTAACGCACGTCGCGCAGCAGGTTCGAGGTGTAGCGGGGCGACGCGCCGTAGATGCCCATCCGGTCGGGGCCCCACGGCCCGTTGAAGTAGCCGCCGGGCACCGAGAAGCCGAAGCCCGTCGACGACTGCCAGTGCAGCGCGTCCGCCTCGGCCGGACTCGGCAGCGGTACGGGGACCACGCTCTCGCCCTCGGCGACGTACTCCCGGTACATGCCCTCCGTGATGAACCGAGGCACCTCCGCCCGCTCCCGCACCGGCTGCGGCGTCGGCACGATCGGCAGCAGCGCCGCCGCGACCGCGACCAGCCCCACCACCCGGTGGGCCCGCGGTTCGAGATCCGCCATCCGGGCCACGGCGAGCGCGATCAGGGCGCCGAGCGCCGGGGCGCAGATCATCGCCACCCGGGACTCGATCACCGACTCGAAGAGCGGCTGGTGCGCCAGCGCGCGCCAGGGTCCCGGCAGCACCACGTCCGTGAACGGGATACGGATCCGCTGCCCCATGGAGAGCAGCGCCGCCACGAGGATGGTGCCCATCAGTGCCTTCACGAGCGGTGAACGCCCCAGCCACACCACGATCCCGAAGGCGAGCGCGGTCAACGGCCAGCCGTAGAAGGCGTTCTGTTCGGTGCGGTTCATCGCGAGCGGGTCGGCGCGTGTCTCGTCGCCGAGCAGCGCGCGGCCGGAGAACTCCAGGAAGGCGAGCGGGCTGTTGCCGGCGTTGGCGCCGTGCAGGACGCTGTGGTAGCTCTGCGGGCCGAAGAACTGCCAGTACAGCGGGAACGCCACCAGCGGCAGACACACCGCCAGCGCGACGCCGAGCCCGCGCAGCAGCGGCCGGACCGCGACGCGGGCGACGTCGGGGCGCGCGAGCGCGTACGCCAGGGCGAAGATCAGCATCCCCATCGCGGCCAGCAGCAACGGTTCTTCGCCCAGGAAGATCTGGTACGTCGCGAAGAGGCCGAGCAGGACGCCGTCCCGCACGACCCGTCCCTCCTCGTCGGAACAGAGCCGCAGCGCCCGGTCGATGATCACCGGGATCATGAAGAGGACGAGGAAGTTGGGGTGCGCGGTGCCGTGCGACATCATCGGCGGCGCGAACGCGGCGAGCGCCGCGCCGAGGGCCGCCGCCGGGCGGAGGCTCGTGACACGGCGTGCGAACAGCCAGTACCAGGCGACGGCCGTGCCCGTGAGACCGAGCGTGAGCACCAGCGCCCAGGTCACCGTCGGGCCGGAGAGGAGCGTGACGGGTGTGAGGGGGACGGACAGGCCGAGCATGACCGTGTTCGCCATCAGGTTCACGCCGTCGGGATGGCCCTGGTAGGTGGTGAAGAGCGGATTGCGCAGGTTCACGACGTTGTCGGCGGTGACGGCGAAGAACCACTCCCACTGGTTCTGGTCCTGCATGGAGTCGGCGAGGTACGCGCGGTCGAGGTCCGTCCACAGCCCCTGGTAGAGGAGGACGGACGCGAGCAGGAAGAGAGCGCCGACCGCGAGGTCGACGGGGCGTGCGCGGGTGCGCAGCCGCAGGAGTTCCAGCAGTACGCGGCCGTAGTCCGCCGGCCGGACCTTGGAACCCGTCTGGTGCGACCAGCGCACCGGTACCTCCGCGACGGGCCAGCCCGCGCGGCGGAAGTGGCGGAGGATCTCGACGTCTATGCCCCAGCCGTCGAGGCGGGAGGCGGCGAAGGCGGCGCGCGCCTTGTCGCCGTCGAAGAGCTTGAAGCCGCACTGGGTGTCACGTATGCCGCGCACGGCGACGAGCCGGATGAGGCGGTTGCCGAGGCGGCCGAGCCATTCGCGCGGGGGGCGCTGGTGGACGTCTATGCGGGAGCCGGGGAGGGCGCGGGAGCCGATCGCGGCGGCGGGGGCGCCGCCGTACGGGTACGGGTCGGCGTCGTACGGGCCGTCGGCCTCGTACGGCTCACGCCCCTCGTGCCCGGCCTCGTACGCCTCGTACTCCGCCCCGTACTCCGCCTCGTACGCCTCGTCGTCGGGCGTCAGCAGCGCGTCCAGCGTGTCGAGTTCCGCTATCGGTGTCGCCAGATCGGCGTCCGTGACCAGTACGCGCCTGCCGTAGGACGCCAGTACGCCCCGCCGCAGTGCGTACCCCTTGCCGTGGTTCTCCTCGCTCGTCAGCACATGGATGCGGGGCTCGTCCGCGGCGGCCCGTGCCGCGACGGCGGCGGTGCCGTCCGTCGAGCCGTCGTCCACGACGATCAGCTCCCAGTCGCCCCAGCGCTCCGGATCGGCCCGCAGATGGGCGCAGATCGCGTCGAGGGTGGGGCGCAGCCGGTGTTCCTCGTTGTACGCGGGGACGACGACCGTCAGGTCCACCGCTTCCCCGGCGCCGCCGTCCCCACCGCCTCCGCCGTCCCCGACGGATATGGCGGGGTCGGGGCCGGTGCGCGGGTCCGCGCCCGATTCCGTACGTCCACTCATCGCGTAGCCGCTCACTTCCGCGGACGTCCCGGCTCCGGCCGCACCGGCTCCAGCCGGTCCGCCCACGCCAGGGCGTGGGCGTCGCAGTCGTCCACGACCGTGCGCGCGGCCTCCGCGTCGCCGAGCGTGATCGCGTCGACCAACTGCTCGTGCCCGCTCCACAGCCAGTCGCGGCAGGCTCTGTCGGCGCGGAGGAACGGCACGGAGAAGACCCACGCCTGGACGCGCATCCGGTGCAGGAAGTCGCAGATGTACTGGTTCGCGGCGAGCGCGGCCAGCTCCCGCCAGAACCGCAGGTCGTACCCGATCAGCACGTCCAGGTCGCCGCCCTTGGCCGCGCGCCCGGCCTCCTCGGCGCGGCGCCGCACCGAGACCAGCGTCTCCGACTGGACCCGTCCGATCGGGTGCTCCTCGATGTGGCGGAAGACGCCGTCCGCGATCAGTGACCGCGCCTCGACCATGGCGCGGAAGTCGGCGACGGTGAACTGGTGGACGTGGAAACCCCGGTGCTGGTCGGAGTCGAGCAGCCCCTGCGCGGACAGGTCGACCAGTGCCTCCCTGACCGGGGTCGCCGACACTCCGTACTGCTCGGCGATGTGCTTGACGGTGAACTCCTCGCCCGGGAGCAAACGCCCCGCCAGCACCTCGTCACGCAGCGCGTCCGCGATCTGCTGCCGAAGGGTGTTGCGGGTCACAGCTCCGCTGGCGGGCATTGGTGGTCGTCCCCTCGTCCGGCTTCGCACACCTTAAGCCAGGTGCCGGGAGGGGCCCGGTGTCCTTGATCGCGGGACGGGCGGCGCCCGCCCGTCCCCCGGCCAGGGGTGGAGCACCCGTCACACCACGTGTTCGTCCGCCACCGACAGCGCCGTGTCCAGGGCCGCGAGTCCCTCCTTGGCCTCCGACTCGGTGATGTTGCACGGCGGCACCACGTGCGTGCGGTTCATGTTCACGAACGGCCACAGACCGCCCTTCTTGCACGCGGCGGCGAACGCGGCCATCGGCGCGTTCGCCTCGCCCGTCGCGTTGTACGGCACCAGCGGCTCGCGCGTCTCCCGGTCCCGTACGAGGTCGAGCGCCCAGAAGACACCCGTTCCGCGCACCTCTCCCACCGAGGGGTGCCGGTCGGCCAGTTCGCGCAGGCCGGGGCCGAGGACCGTCTCGCCGATGTGCGCGGCGTGCTCGACGATCTTCTCCTCGGCCATCACCCGCAGGGTCGCGACGGCCGCCGCGCAGGCGAGCGGGTGGCCGGAGTAGGTGAGGCCGCCGGGGTACGGCCGGGTGGCGAAGGTGTCCGCGACGGCGGCGGAGATCGCGACTCCGCCGAGCGGTACGTAACCGGAGTTGACGCCCTTCGCGAAGGTCAGCAGGTCCGGCACGACGTCGAAGTGGTCGGCGGCGAACCACGCGCCGGCGCGGCCGAATCCCGCCATCACCTCGTCCAGGACGAGGAGGATGCCGTGCCGGTCGCACAACTCCCTTACGCCCGCCAGGTATCCGGGTGGCGGCGTCATGATGCCCGCCGTGCCGGGGATCGTCTCCAGGACGATCGCGGCGATCGTCGCGGGCCCCTCGAAGGCGATGGTCGCCTCCAGGTGCTCCAGCGCGCGGGCGCACTCCTCCGCCTCGGTGGTGGCGTAGAAGGGCGAGCGGTAGAGGAACGGCGCCCAGAAGCGGACCACGCCCGCGCTGCCGGAGTCGGACGCCCAGCGGCGCGGGTCACCGGTCAGATTGATCGCGGTGGAGGTGGAGCCGTGGTAGGAGCGGTAGGCGGAGAGCACCTTGGGGCGGCCGGTGTGCAGCCGGGCCATCCGTACGGCGTTCTCGACGGCCTCCGCGCCCCCGTTGGTGAAGAAGATCTTGTCGAGGTCGCCGGGGGTGCGCTCGGCGATGAGGCGTGCGGCCTCGGAGCGCACGTCGACGGCGAAGGCGGGCGCGAAGGTGCTGAGCCTGCCCGCCTGCTCCTGGATCGCGGCCACGACGGCGGGGTGCTGATAGCCGATGTTGGTGAAGACGAGGCCACTGGTGAAGTCGAGGTAGCGGTTGCCCTCGTAGTCCCAGAAGTACGAGCCCTCGGCGCCGGCGACGGCGAGCGGGTCGATCAGTTCCTGGGCGGACCAGGAGTGGAACACATGCGCACGGTCGGCGGCCTTGACGGCCGCGCCTGCCTTCGGGTCGGCAGCGTCGAGCGGGTCGACGTCGAGGTGAGGGGTCATGCGGCCAGCGTAGAGAGGCGCGGGCGGGGACCGAAATGACCATCCTGTTCTGGTGTGCGCCGCGGGACTCGGCAGGTTGTCGCCCCCCCCCACGCCCCACACACATGCCCGGGACGCCCGGGACGCCCACGCACGAACACCCACCATTGACAGCATGCTGTCGAAGTGACAGGCTGCTGTCATACTACCGAGGAGGCCACCATGACCGGCAGAACCGTTTACCTCGCCGTGTACGACACCCTCGCCGACTGGGAGACCGGTTACGCCACCGCGCATCTCGCCCAGAACGGCTTCACCGTCCGGACCGTCGGCCCGACATCCGAGCCGGTGACGACCATGGGCGGTCTGCGCGTCGAGCCCGACCTCGCGCTCGACCAGCTCGGCGAGCCCGGTGACACGGCGGTGTTCATCCTCCCGGGCGCCGGGCTCTGGGACACCGGGGACGATCTGGCGCCGTTCGCCCGGGCCGCCCGGCGGCTGGTGGGTCTCGGCTTCCCCGTCGCCGCGATCTGCGGCGCCACGGCGGGGCTGGCCCGCGAAGGGCTGCTGGACGACCGGGCGCACACCAGCGCCGTCAGCCAGTATCTGGACGCGACGGGGTACGCGGGCGGCGAGCACTACCGCGACGTGGACGCGGTCACGGACGGCAACGTGATCACGGCCGGGCCGACCGAGCCCGTCGCCTTCGCCCGCGAGATCTTCGCGCTGCTCGGCGTGTACGAGGGCGAGAAGCTGGACGCCTGGTACCGGCTGTTCAAGAACTCGGACGCGAGTGCGTTCGAGACCCTCAACTCATGACGGAGCGGGACACGGACGCGCGGCCCGGCACGGAGCGCGGCGCGGGCGGAAGCGGCGCGGACGAACGGGGCCCGGACGAACGCGGCGCGGATCGGCGCCGTGAGCGGGCCGGTCACCCGGAGCTGCTCAGCAGGAGCGCGCTCGGCGTCTTCCGGCTGAACGGTCAGTTCCTCGCCGTCGCCGATGAGTTGGCGGCCCCGGCGGGCCTGACGGCCGCCTGGTGGCAGGTCCTCGGAGCCGTACTGCCACAGCCGTTGCCCGTCTCCGGGATCGCCCGCGAGATGGGCGTCACCCGGCAGAGCGTGCAGCGGATCGCGGACCTGCTGGTCGAGCGCGGGCTGGCGGAGTACGAACCGAACCCGGCCCACCGCCGCGCGAAGCTGCTCACGCCGACCGGGGCCGGCCGCTCGGCGGTCCACGGGATCACGCCCGGCCACGCGGCTCTCGCGGCGCGCCTGGCCGAGGAGTTGGGGACGGCGGACTTCGCCGAGACGGTACGGGTGCTGGAGCGGCTGTCCGAGGCGATGGACGCGATCGGCAGCCGTCCTGACGGTTAGGGCCTGTCGTCTGGATCAGGCCGGATGAGTGAGCGGGGTCCGGTGCGTGCGATCGCAAGGCCGAGGGGGCACCTCCCGTGCCCCCTCCGGGGGCTACGGGGGAGAGCGTGCGTGCCGGGGCACGCGAGCCCGGCAAAATCCAAACGACAGGCCCGAGCCGTAGCGGTGGACACACCGCCGCCGGGGGACCGGCCTTCGTATCTCCCGTGACCGCCCGGCCCGAGGGCTCCGGCACTATCCTCGCCCCGTTGGGCTCGGGCATCTGGGGGAGGGCCGTACGGCCATGGAGAAACTGGCGGCAGGAGATCCACAGCGCATCGGCGCCTACCGGTTGCTTGCGCGCCTCGGCGCGGGGGGCATGGGGCAGGTCTATCTGGCGCGCTCGGACCGGGGCCGTACGGTCGCGGTCAAGCTCGTACGCAAGGAACTCGCCGCGCAGGACGAGTTCCGCGACCGCTTCCGGCTGGAGGTCGCCGCGGCCCGGCGGGTCGGCGGCGCGTGGACGGCGCCGGTCCTCGACGCGAACACGGAGGCCGCGGTGCCGTGGGTCGCGACGGGATACGTGGCCGGGCCCGCCCTCCAGGACATCGTCTCCGGCACGGCCGGTGCCGGTCAGGGCGGTGCCGGTCAGGCCGGACCGGGCCGGCAGCCGGCCGGAGCGCACGGGCCGCTGCCCGCGCGCTCGGTGCGGATACTCGCCTCGGGGCTCGCCCACGCCCTCCAGGACATCCACGCCGCCGGACTGATCCACCGCGACCTCAAGCCGTCCAACGTCCTCGTCACCATCGAGGGCCCGAGGGTCATCGACTTCGGCATCGCCCGCGCGATGGAGACGGTCAGCGGCGCCGGGCTGACGCGGACCGGCGGCCTGGTCGGGTCGCCCGGCTTCATGGCGCCCGAGCAGGTGCGCGGCACCCCGATCACACCGGCATGCGACGTGTTCTGCCTGGGGTCGGTGCTCGCGTACGCGGCGACGGGGCGGCTCCCGTTCGGCACGGCCGACACCGCCGTGCACGTGCTGATGTTCCGCATCGCGCAGGAGGAGCCGGACCTGTCCGAACTTTCCGAAGGTCTGCGGGAGTTGGTGGGTGGCTGTCTGAAGAAGGACCCGGAGGAGCGCCCGACCCCGGCGCAGATCCTGGCCCGGGTGGGCGAGCCGGACGACGACGAGCCCTGGCTGCCCGGCGCGCTGCTCGCCCAACTGGGCAGCCATGCGGTGCAGTTGCTGGACCACGAGGAGCCCGGTGCGCGTACGGAGCTGGCGTTCTCGAAGCCGCCGCAGCCCGCGGTCCCACCGTCGGGCGGCTCGGGCGCCTCGGACGCGTCGGTCCCCAAGCCCCCGCCGCTCGCGCCGTCGTCGAAGCCGGCCCCCGGCCCCGCCGCCGGCCCCGCGCCCGACAACGCTGCGGAAGCGGCCTCCGACCCGGCCTCGATACCGCCACCGCCGGGCGGGCCCGGCCAGGGCGGCGGCAACGGCGTGCACGGCATGGCGACGGTGATCGGTGCGGGGTCGCCGGACGTGGCCCCGCCGCCGGCACCGCCACAGCCACAGCCGTACGGCTACCCGCAGAGCGCGCCGGGTCCGCAGGGCCCGCACCCCCAACCGCCCCCGCCACCCCAGCAGTACGGCTACCCCCAGTCGGGTCAGCCCCCGCTCCCGCCGTGGGGCGCGACCCCTCCGTACGGTCCGGCGCCCGCCGGGTACGGGTATCCCTCGCCCTACGGTCCCACTCCCCCGTACGGCCCGCCCGCACCGGCGTCGCAGCCCGAGCCGCGTCGCAGCACACGTGGCACGGTCGCGCTGATCGCCGTCGCACTGGTCGTCGCGCTCGGCGCCGGCGGTTCGGTGTACGCGTTCATGGACAGCGGCGGCGAGAAGAGCGGGACGTCGGACAGCCGGGCGGACGAGGCGGCCGACGACGAGCCGACGCGGGCCGGGGACTCCCCGTCCGAGGACGCGCCACCGGCGACCGGGTCGCCGTCCCCGTCCGCTTCGCAGGACGCGGGGCCCGGCGACGTGCCCGAGAAGTACCTCGGCTCCTGGTCGGGCACCATCAGCGGCGGCGCGGGGCTCAGCACCCGCGAACTGTCCATCCGGCAGGGCGAGGTGGGCGAGACCGTGCTCGAACTGAGGGCGGAGGGCCCGACCGACACCGGCGGGACCTATCTCTGTGTCTTCGAGGCGGCGCTCGGCTCGGCGCCGGGCGCGGCGGACGGCGACCCGCTGAGGATCGGACCGTCCAAGGTGACGGAGGGCCGCCCGATGTCGTCGTGCACACCGGGCGCGGCAACGGAGTTGACGATCCTCCCGGACGGCCGGCTGCGCCGGGTCACGACGTCGGACGGCGAATCGGTGACGTACACGAAGAACGGCTGAACAACGGCCGACGGGGGCGGGGAACCGCTGACGGCTGACGGGCAGGCCGGAGGCGGGAGGCCGGAGCGACCGCGGGTCAACCGGTGTCCCCCGGCCACCGCGGACGCTAGGGTCCACAAGGTGTTGAGCCCATGGGTGAGCAGGGACGTGGTCGTGGTCGGCGCGGGGATCGTCGGCGCGTCGGTGGCCTACCACGCCGCGCGGGCGGGCGCGGCCGTGACGCTGGTCGACGCCGGGCAGCCGGGCGCGGGGGTGACGGCGGACTCGTTCGCCTGGGTCGGCGCGTCCGGTGTGCGCGAAGGTCCGGCCGCCGGGCTGCGGGCCACCGCGACGGCGGAGTACCACCGGCTCGGGGCCGAGTTGCCGGGACTGCCGGTGAACTGGTCCGGCTCGCTGATCTGGACCGGTGAGGGCACCGCTCCGGACGCGGGGCCGGGTCAGACGATCGTGGACGCGGCCACCGTGGCGACCCTCGAACCCGCCCTCCGGCAGCCTCCGGAGTGGGCCGTCTGGGCGCCGGACGACGGCGCCGTCGACCCGGCGGGCGTGACCGGGCGGCTGGTCGAGGGCGCTCGCGCCCATGGCGCCCGGGTGCTTCTGGACACGCCGGTCACCGGCCTCCGCCGGGACGCCGAGGGCCGGATCGACGGGGTCGGGACGGCGGCGGGCCCCCTCACCGGTGCGACGGTGGTGCTGGCCGCCGGAGTCGCCACGGCCGCGCTGGCCGAGCCGCTGGGCGTACACGTCCCGGTCGAACCGTCACCGTGTCCGCTGTTCCGGCTCAGCGCCCCGCCCGGTCTGGTCCGCACGCTGGTCAACACCGAGGACTTCGACCTCCGTCAGGTCGCTCCCGACCGGCTGATCGCCGCCGCGGACTCGCCGGAACGGACCCTCGCCGCCGTCCGGTCCACGTTCCGTGGCGCGGGGAGCGTCGAACTGCTCAGCACCTCCGTCGGAGCGCGCCCGATGCCGGTCGACGGTGAGCCGATCATCGGCCCGGTCGCCGAGGTCCCCGGCCTCTACGTGGCCGTGATGCACGCGGCCGTCACCCTCGCCGCCGCCGTGGGCCGCCTGGTCGCGAGGGAGTTGGTCGACGGAACCGCCGAGCCCGCCCTGTCGGGCTGCCGCCCCGACCGCTTCTGACGGCACGAGCGGGTACAGGCAGTACGAACCGCACGCGCGGACGCGGACCCAACCTGCGGGCGGACGGCGCCACTTCGAGGACCGGACCTACCCCACGCAGAACTCGTTCCCCTCCGGGTCCTGGAGCACGATCCCGAAGTAGTCCATGCCCGGCTCGTCCATCACCCGCGACACCGTCGCCCCCGCGGCCACCAGCCGGTCCGCCTTCGCGGTGATGCGCTCCTTCCGCACGGCCGGCGGCACCTCGCGCCCGCCGCCCACCTTCAGATCCAGATGCACCCTGTTCTTCACGGCCTTGCCCTCGGGGACCTGCTGGAACCACACCCGGGGCCCCGCCCCCGTCGGGGAGACGATCGACTCCGGAAGCTCGCCCGCCCCTTCGGGCAGCTCCTCCTCGGGCAGCCCCATGTCGGTCCAGTACTCCCGCCAGGTGGCGTGCCCGCCCGGTGGCGGCTCCGGCACATAGCCGAGCGCCTCGGTCCAGAAGGGCACCAGCCGCCCCGGGTCGGCGCAGTCGATCGTGATCTGCAGAACCACCTGTGAGCTCGTCGCGTCCATCCGCCCACGGTCCCAGACGGGTCTGACAACGGGACCCGATACCTAAACCACTCACGCACTTGCCTAATTGTTTTAGGTGTGCCCATAATCGGTTTAGGTAAGCGATGAATGTGCCCGAACGGAAGGCGAGAGCCAATGTCCCCCCGCGCAGGACTCACCACCGACCGCCTCGTCCGGGCGGGAGCCGACCTGGCCGACGAGGTCGGCTTCGACCAGGTGACCGTGTCGGCGCTGGCCAAGCGGTTCGACGTCAAAGTCGCCAGTCTGTACTCGCATCTGAAGGGCTCCCAGGACCTCCGGACCAGGATCGCGCTGCTCTCCCTGGAGGAGATGGCGGACCGGCTGTCCACGGCACTCGCCGGACGTGCGGGCAAGGACGCCCTCGCCGCCTTCGCGAACGTCTACCGCGACTACGCCCGCGAGCACCCCGGCCGCTACACCGCGGCCAGGCTGCCGCTCGACCCGGAGACGGCGGCGGCGAGCGCCGGACCCCGGCACTCGGCGATGGCGCGTGCGCTCCTGCGCGGCTACGACCTGGCGGAGCCGGACCAGACCCACGCCGTACGGCTGCTGGGGAGCGTCTTCCACGGCTACGTCAGCCTGGAGACGGCCGGCGGGTTCAGCCACAGCGCACCCGACTCGCAGGAGACGTGGGCCTGGGTCGTGGACCGCGTCGACACGCTGCTGCGCACCCTGCCCGCCACCCCCTGACGGGTCCCGGGGCCCGTCCTGCCCCGCCGCCACCCCCTGACGAACGATCACCGGCAGACGGATCGTCCGACAAGACACTCCCTAGGCAGACACCATGAGCACCGCACACCACCCCCTGACCACCACCCCCGTCACCACCGCCCTCCTGCGCGGCGCCCTCGAACTGGAGCCGACCGCGCACGGCGTGCTGCCGCACCGACTCCCCGCGTGGGCCCGCGCCCAGAACACCGACCCGCAGCTGGCCATGGCGGAGGCCCAGCCCTCCGGCGTACGGCTGGTGTTCCGTACCCGGGCCAGCGTCGTCGAACTGGACGCGCTGCCCACCAAGCGCGTCTACGCGGGCGCCCCTCCCCGCCCCGACGGCGTGTACGACCTGCTGGTCGACGGCCGCCCGGCGGGACAGGCCGTCATCAAGGGCGGCAACACCCTGACCATCGACATGACCGCCGGGACCGCCGAGCGGACGCCCGGCCCGCCCGGCACCCTCCGCTTCGGCGGTCTGCCGGAGGGCGAGAAGGAAATCGAGATCTGGCTCCCGCACAACGAGGCCACCGAACTCGTCGTCCTGCGCACCGACGCCCCCGTCGAACCCGTACGGGACCGGGGCCGCCCGGTGTGGCTGCACCACGGCAGCTCGATCAGCCACGGCTCCGACGCCGCGAGCCCCACCACGACCTGGCCCGCGCTCGCCGCCGGTCTCGGCGGGGTGGAGCTGGTCAACCTGGGCTTCGGCGGCGGCGCGCTGCTCGACCCGTTCACGGCGCGGACGATCCGGGACACCCCGGCCGACCTGCTCAGCGTCAAGATCGGCATCAACGTGGTCAACGCCGACCTGATGCGTCTGCGCGCCTTCACCCCCGCCGTGCACGGCTTCCTCGACACGATCCGTGAGGGCCATCCGTCGGCACCGCTGCTGGTGGTCTCGCCGATCCTGTGCCCGATCCACGAGGACGTCCCGGGCCCGAGCGCTCCCGACTTCTCCGGCGTGGCCGAGGGCCGGATGCGCTTCCTGGCGTCGGGGGACCCGGCCGAGCGGGCGGCCGGAAAGCTGACGACGAGCGTCATCCGGGACGAGCTGGCCCGGATCGTGGCACAGCGGTCGGCGCGGGACCCGCACCTGCACTACCTCGACGGCCGGGAGCTGTACGGCGAGGCGGACTACCGGGAGCTGCCGCTCCCGGACGAACTCCACCCGGACGCGGCGACCCACCGCCGGATGGGAGAACGCTTCGCGGAGCGGGCGTTCACGCCCGACTGCCTGGCGGTCCGGACCGGCTGAACCCGCCGCCCACCGGGCCGGCGGGCCCGCATCCAGGCGCACGCGGCGCACCGCGCGGCTGCACGCCGTTCGGGTCGCCGTCCGGGTCCATCCGGGTGTGCGACCCGTCGCGCCTCAGAGGCCAACCATGGGACATACCGATGATCAGATGCGGTCCCGCGAGGACGGGGCCACAGCATCCTGAGAGGAATCCCCATGCGCCGTAGTCGCGCACTCCTGACCGCCGCCCTGACCGCCGGTCTCACGCTCACCCCGATGGCTGCGGTCTCCGCCGCGCCCGCCCAGGACAACCCGTCCGTTCTGAGCTGGGGCGCCGGCCGCACCGGCCAGCTCGGCAACGGGAACCGCGCGGACAGCTCCCGCCCGGTCCCCGTCAAGAACCTCTTCCGCGGCGACGTCGACCGGATCTCCGCCGGTGGCACCGCGTCGACCGACACCTTCGCGCTCGCCCTGACGAAGAAGAAGGTCAAGTCGTGGGGCCACAACGCCTCCGGCCAGCTCGGCAACGGCAGCCGCACGAGCCAGAGCGTCCCCACCACCGTGCCGCGCCTGGCCAACATCAAGGACATCGCGGCCGGTGGCGAGCACGCGCTCGCGATGAACGAGAACGGCCAGGTCTACTCGTGGGGTGACAACACCTACGGCCAGCTCGGGAGCGGTCGTACGGGCGACGCCCGCGCCGTCCCGAACCGCGTCCAGGGCCTGTCCAAGGTCAAGCAGGTCTCGGCCGGCTGCGACTTCAGCCTCGCGCTGCTGGAGAACGGCAAGGTGTACGCCTGGGGCCGCGGCGTCTACGGCGCTCTCGGCAACGGCACGCGCGCCACGGTCTCCAAGCCCCGCGAGGTCGAGGGCCTGGAGAACGTCACCGACATCGACGCCGGCTGCCACCACGCACTGGCGCTGACCGCCGACAAGACCGTCAAGTCCTGGGGCCACAACGCCTACGGGCAGCTCGGTGACTCCTCCACGAAGTCCTCGGTCCTCCCGGTCGACGTCGACTGGCTGACCGGCGTGAACGACATCGAGGCGGGCGCCAACCACAACTACGCCATCACCGACGACGGCATGGTCTGGGGCTGGGGCAGCAACAAGAACAACCAGCTCCTCCAGAACGAGGCCCCGGCCAACGCCAACCCGAACAACAACCCGAACGCCAACCCGAAGAGGAACCCCTTCGCCGGCCGCGACAACGCCGACGCCGGCCGGACCGCCGACGCCAGGGCGCCGCGGACCAACCGCACCGTGCCCGTCCAGATCCCCCGCCTGGAAGGTGCCCAGCAGATCGCGGCGGGCGCCAACCACGGGATCGCCGTCTTCGGCGACGACGTCTTCGCCTGGGGCCACAACAACGAGGGCCAGCTCGGCGACCGCACCACCACGTCGCGCGTCGACGACGCCGTGGCCACCCTCAACGCCAGGACGCCGGTCGAGAACGTCGCCGCGTCCCTCGGCGGGAACACGAGCTACGCCTACTGATCCAGCGGGCGCCGGCATGACGACGGCCCTGGGGGGGGGGGGGGGGGGGGGGGGGGAGGGGGGGGGGGAGGGGAGGGGGGGGGGGGGGGGAGGGGGGGGGGGGGGGGGGGGGGGGGGGTGTTCTCCGTGGGGGCG
>NZ_JBVJNN010000005.1:168760-201006 GCF_055583685.1 Streptomyces sp. NPDC104581 | reverse complement strand
CGGTAAATAATCACATACCCTCCCCCCCCCCCCCGCCCCACCCCCCCCCCCCCCCCCCCCCCCCCCCCCCCCCCCCCCCCCCCCCCCCCCTCCCCCCCCCCCCCCCCCCCCCCCCCCAGGGCCGTACACATCGGCAGGCCGGATCAGCCCACCTGCTTCACCTTGATGACCTTGTACTCCTTGCCACCGATGATCTTCGTCGTCTCGCCGACCTTCTCGAACTGGCCGCCGCGCGGGATCAGGACCTCCGACTCCTTGCCCCGGTAGCGGGACAGGGGGTCGATGTTGCGGCCGTTGTCGGTCTCGACCTCCAGCAGAACGTTCTCACCGCCGGAGATGTTCTTGTTCTCCGTCTGCTTCAGAGCGCGTTCGGCCTTCGCCGGGTCACTGGAGGTGCTCAGGTACTCCGGGAACTCGACCGACTCACCCGTGGCGAGCTTCTTGATCATCTCGTCCGACATGAACGTGCCTCGGTAGAACGTCCCCTCGACCTGCGGCAGATGGTCCAGAGCACGGTCCATCTTGTCCTTGAACGGATGGTCCTTGCCCCGGTTCGCCGGGTCACGGAGCCACTTGTTGATCTCCGCGGCCTTCGGTCCGGTGTAGTCGGCGATGGTCAGCGCGTCCTCGGCCGTGAAGTCCTTGGTCATCGGATTCTGCTTGGCGATCCTCTCGACCTCCTCCGACCATTCCTTCCGCCCGTCCTTGCCCGGCTTGTAGTCCGGGATGCTGTCCAGGACGTCCATCGGAGTCTTGACCGGGCAGCCCTTGAGGTGCGGCGGCTTCGGCTTCGGCTCGGGCTTCGGCTTGGGTTCCGGCTCCGGCTCGGGGTCGGGCTCGGGGTCGTCCGGGATCGGCGGGGGCGGCGGGTCGGTGAGCCCGAGCGCGTTCTGCAGCCTCTCCTCGACCTCCTGGTACGTGTCCATCCCGGGGATGGCGGAGGCGGAGAGCGCGTTCAGCATGCTCATCGGGTCGACCCCGGGAGCCGCGAGCACGGTGCCCCCGTAGGCGACGGGTGTACCGCCCCCGGCCGCGGCGAGGATGTAGCGCCCGCTGCCGGCCGCACCAACGGTCACCTTGCCTCGGTAGGCGACCTGGGTGCCGTCCGGGCACTCTTCCTTGTCCTCCTCGCCTTCGTCGTCGTCCTCGTCCCCGTCCTCGTCCTCGTCCCCGCCGTCGCTCCCGCCGTTGTCGGAACCACCGGGGCCGACTTCGCGGCAGCTCTGCATCATGCCCCAGGGGGCCATGACCGGATTGCACTCGACTTCCGGCTCGTCGTCCTCTTCGTCGTCGTCGTCATCGTCGTCGTCCTGGTCGTCCTCGTTGCCACCGCTGGAGGAGCTGCCGCCGGACGAACCACCGGAACTTCCGCCGGAGGAACCACCGCTGGACGAACCACCGGAGCTGCCGCCCGACGAACCACCGCTGGAGGAGCTTCCGCCGGACGAACCGCCGGAGCTGCCACCGGAGGAACCACCGCTGGAGGAGCCGCCACTCGATGAGCCACCGCTTGATGAACCGCCACTGGAGGAGCCACCGCTGGAGGAACCGCCGGAGCTGCCGCCCGACGAACTACCGCCCGACGAACCGCCACTCGACGAACCACCAGAGCTGCCACCGGAGGAACCGCCGCTGGACGAACCACCAGAGCTGCCACCGGAGGAACCGCCGCTGGACGAACCACCAGAGCTACCACCCGACGAACCACCACTCGACGAACCACCGGAGTCGCCGCCGCTGTCGGAGCCACCGGAGTTCCCACCATTGGACGAACCACCGGAACTTCCGCCGGAGGAACCACCGCTGGACGAACCACCAGAGCTGCCGCCCGACGAACCACCACTTGATGAACCACCGCTGGACGAACCACCGGAGCTGCCGCCGGAATCGCCGCCGCTGTCACCACCACTGGAGTTCCCACCGTTCGAGGAACCACCGTTCGAGGAGCCGCCGGACGAGGAACCGCCGTTCGAGGAACCGCCGGAGTCGTCTCCATCGGAGTCACCCCCGCTGTCGCCCCCGCCTGAGCTCCCGCCACTACCGGAATCACTGCCGCCGCTGTCACTGCCACCGGAGTCACTGCCGCCCGAGTTACTGCCACCGGAGTCGCCGCCGCTGTCACTGCCGCCCGAGTCACCGCCACCCGAGTTACTGCCACCGGAGTCGCCCCCGCTGTCGGAGCCACCGTTGTCGCCGCCGCCGGCGGCACCGCCGCTGTCCCCGCCCGAGTCACCACCGGAGTCACCGCCACTGTCACCACCGGAGTTCCCACCGTTGGACGAACCACCATTGGAGGAACCCCCGCTGGAGACACCGCCGGCCTCACCCTCGTCCTGGCCGACCACGCTCGACTCGCAGTCGCCGCCGAGGATCTTGCAGACCTGCGTCTGAAGCCCGTCCGCGACCGTGGTCCCGACGCCGGTCATCATGAGCGCGGCGATGATGAGGGCGACGAGGCCGACCATCCCTACGTACTCGACCGTCGACTGACCGCGATTGCGGCGCCACTTGATCAGGTGCGGAATCGAGAGCTTCCCGTCCCGCTTCAGCCGCCGGATCGTCCAACGCGGCCTTGCCGCCCGCTGGTCCGCAGGCAGTTCGAACCAAGCCCGGCTCGCGCCCACACTCACCAAGGCCAACAGCAGGCCCGGCAGCAGCAGTTGACTGACCCCGCGGGCGGAACCGGCGTACAGATTGACGACGCTGCCGACCAGCAGCCATGCCTGGAGGCCGATCAGCGAGAGCCACACGAGCTTGCCGCCCGTCCACAGCCGCCGCGCCAGGACCACCGCCGCGATTCCCGGCACCACCGCGTACACCGCCGCCAGACTCAGCGTCGGTGTGATGTGAGTGCCCAGCTCCAGCAGCGAGTTCAGCACGCTCACGCCACCGAGCAGCGTCAGGCCGAACATCAGATACAGGAGAATCCGGGTCGCCGCGAGCGATCTCGGCAGCTCCCAGCGGTGCGGCTGTACGGCGGCCTGGAGGCCCAGGCTCTTCGAGTCCAGCACGGGAAAACCCTTCCACCCACTGCAAAAGAAGTCCGGCTCCCCCAGCCGCGACGTGTATGCGGCCAAGGTAGGTAGAACCAAGACCCAATCCGAAGGGCCCGGGGGCCCACCGCCGGGCCCATGTCGGGCCCGGCGGTACGGAAACGACCACCGGGCCGTGGGAATCCCACGGCCCGGTGGTCGGTCAAGCGGCGGCCGGCGCGCGGCCGGGAGCTGTCAGTCCTCGCCCCGCTCGTCCGGTGACTCGTAGTACGGGTTCTCTATGAACTCGCCGGTCTTGTTGCCCCGGGAGTCGAGTTTCCAGGCGCCCTTGATGTACTTCGAATCGATTCCGCCGGGGAAGGCGATCTCGTCTTCATTGGGGTGCGGGCTGTTCGGCCCGAAGGTCGCGTTGACGTCGATGCCGCCCGGCGGGTCGACCTCGTACATGTAGTCCTGACCGTAGAACGGCACCGGCTTCTCCTTCGTCGTCGTCGAGACGAAACCGGACTCCGTGTTCTTGTCCACGTAGTTGTAGAGGTCCATGTTGTCCGGGTTCTTCGGCTCGAAGTCGTCCACGAAGACCTCGTCCGGCGGACGGTCGTCAAAGCGGTACAGAGGCTCGTCGGTGTCGCGCCACTTCGTGTTCTTGGGCAGCTTGGACGTGTCGACGTCCACGACCGCGACCTCGGGGTGCGGGTTGTCCGTCGGATTCGGAAGCGGGCAGTCCTCCGGCTCGGGCTCCGGCTCCGGCTCGGGTTCCGGCTCGGGCTCGGGTTCCGGCTCGGGCTCCGGCTCGGGCTCCGGGTCGTCGGGGATCGGCGGCGGCGGCAGATCGGTGAGGCCGATGGCCAGGCTGAACCTGTTCTTCACGTCCTGGAACGTGTCGACACCGGCCAGAGAGCTTCCCGACAGCGTCCCGGCCAGGTCCATCGGAGAAGGAACGCTGGGGGCTGCCACGAGCAGGTCGCCGCTGGCGACGACGTGCGTACGGGTCCCGGCCGCGGCGAGTATGTAGCGACCGCTGCCGGATCCGCCGGTCACGCTTCCGTAGAAGGAAGCGTTCCTGTTGTCCCGGCAGTCGTCATCATCATCGTCGTCGTCATCGTCATCGTCGTCATCGTCGTCATCGCAGAACGAGATGGGGCGGGGGCCGGCACCCGGTGGCGGATGGCCGCCGGTGGTCGAAGCGCCACCAGTGGCGGACGAGCCGCCGCCGGAGGAAGAGCCCCCGTCCTCGCAGTCCTCGCCACCGCCGCTGCTGCCACCACCGGAGTTGTTGCCACCGGAACTGCCACCACTGCTGCCGCCACTGCTGCCACCGCCGGAGTTGTTACCACCGGACAGGCCGCCACTGACCAGGCCACCGGTGATCAAGCCGCCACTGATCAGACCACCGCTGATCAGACCGCCACTGATCAGGCCACCGCTGGAGTTCCCACCGCTGGAGCTTCCACCGCTGTCGGAACCGCCGCTGTCGCCCCCGCCGTCCGCGCCGCCACCGCTGTCCGAGCCGCCGGAATCGCCACCGCCGTCAGCGCCACCGGAGTCGCCACCGCTGTCGGAGCCACCGGAGTCACCCCCACCATTCGCGCTACCGCCGCTGGAACCACCGGAGTCCGAACCACCGGAGTCGCCACCGCCGTCCGCGCCGCCACCGCTGTCCGAGCCGCCGGAATCGCCACCGCCGTCAGCGCCACCGGAATCGCCACCGCCGTCAGCGCCACCGGAGTTCCCGCCGCTGTCGGAGCCACCGGAGTCACCTCCACCGTCCGCACCACCGGAGGAACCACCGGAGTCGGAGCCGCCGCTGTCGCCACCGCCGTCCGCACCACCGGAGGAACCACCGGAGTCCGAACCACCGCTGTCACCGCCACCGTCCGCACCACCACCGGAGTCCGAACCACCGGAGTCGGAACCGCCGCTGTCGCCACCGCCGTCGGCACCACCGGAGTTCCCGCCGCTGTCGGAGCCACCGGAGTCACCTCCACCGTCGGCGCCGCCACCGGAGTCCGAACCACCGGAGTCGCCACCGCCGTCCGCACCACCGCCGCTGTCGGAACCGCCGTTGTCACCACCGCCGGAGCTGTTACCACCGGACGAGTTGCCGGACGCACCCCCGACCACACCGCCGACCGCACCACCGGAGTCCGAACCACCGGAGTCACCGCCGCTGTCGGAGCCACCGGAGTCGCTTCCACCGTCCGAACCGCCGGAAGAACCACCGCTGTCCGAACCGCCGGAGTCGCCCCCGCCGTCAGCACCACCATCAGCGCCACCGCTGTCCGAGCCGCCGTTGTCGCCACCACCGTCGGCACCGCCGCCGTTGTCGGAGCCGCCGGACGAGCCGCCGTTGTCGCCCCCGCCGTTGTCGCCACCACCGTTGTCCCCGACGACGGTGTCGCTCTCGCATTCGCCGCCCAGGACGTTGCACACCGCGTTCTGGAGACCGGTCGCGACCTGGGGACCAACACCGCTGAAGAGAAGCGCGCCGATGATCAGCGAGACCAGACCGACCATGCCGACGTACTCGACGGTGGACTGGCCCCGATTCCGCCGCCACGTGATCAGGTGCGGAATCGAGGGGAACGCCTCACGGCGCAACCGCCCGAGCGTCAACGGTGGCCTCTTGGCCCGCTGATCCGCCGGCAGTTCGAACCACGTCCGGCTCGCACCCACGCTCAGCAGCGCCAGCAACGCGCCCGGCAGCAGCAGTTGGCTGAGCCCGCGCGTCGAACCGGCGTACAGATTGACGACGCTGCCGACCAGCAGCCATGCCTGGAGACCTATCAGCGAGAACCAGACCGCTTTCCCCCCGGTCCACAACCGCCGTGCCAGAACCACGGCCACGATCCCCGGGACCACCGCGTACAGCGCCGCCAGAGTCAGCATCGGCGTGATGTGACGGCCGAGATCCAGCATCGAGTCCACCACACCGACGGCACCCAGCAACGTCAGGGCGAACATCAGATAGAGCAGAGCCCGTGTCACGACCAGTGGTTTCGGCAACTCCCAGCGACGCGCGGGTGGTATGCCGGCCTGAAGCGCCAGGCTCTTCGAGTCCAACAACGGGAAACCTTTCCAGCAACGACGTACATGTCGCCCAGCCCCCCAACCCGGCGCGTATATCGGACACTAGGTACGGGTGCACCCCAATTCGAAGGGTCCTCAGACCCACCCAAGGGCCCAAGTCGGGCCCAAACCGCAGCTCAGCGGCTGTCTGCCGGATCGAACGACATCGGGTGGCCGAACAGCGCGGCAGCGGCGTTGCGCAGGATCGCCGGGTGGACGAATCGGTCCGGATCCGAGGGCGGGCAGTACCAGAAGAGTGGCCAGGTGTCCCCGCTGAGGGCGGGCACCGGCACATAACTCACCGTTCCGCTGACGGAGTTGAACCGCGTCACCCCGGGCGCCCAGACCCGGTGCGCGGTGCTCCCGGCGGGGAGATAGAAGTACACCGCCCGGCACCGATTCGACTCGGTCACGATGGGGCCGGGATCTCCCGCGGTGATGGAGTCCATCATGTCGGCGAGTCGCCGCCCGTCCGCCCCGTCGACGCGCACGGCGTCGAATCGCACACCGGCCTTGCGGAGCTGGAATCCCGTCTTGGGTAGCCAGTCGCGCGATGAACGCTCATTCTCTGTATTCACGCGGACATTCTGCGTAGTCGCCGGTAGCGTTTTCCATGGTGTGACGGGAGCGGTCGGACACCGGTTGACCTGCACGAACTCCCGTTACGCGAGGTGGAATTCAGCGAGGATCAGTTGTGACCGGTTGAGTCCGGTCGAGTCGAAACGGTGATCGCAATGGCGCGAGCGGAAAACAAGGAATCGGCGGGTCCGGCGACGCGATTGGTGGCGGACATCGCCCGCATGATGCGCTTGCGGAAGGGCATGACGCAGGAACAGGTCGGCGTCGAAACGGGCTTCTCCGCTGCGGCGGTGAGCGCGATGGAGACGTGCGCACAACCGGCGAGCGACCAGATGCTGGTGGCGCTGGGAAAGGTACTGGGCGACGAACTCGGCATCTTCGAGCAGGCGCGGGAGTACGTAAGGCTGGACAAGTACCCGGCGCAGTTCAAGAACTACGTGCTTTTGGAGCAGAAGGCCGTGGGCCTGTGTCTGTACGCGACGCTCGTCGTGCATGGCCTGTTCCAGACGGAGGCGTACGCACGGGCGCTGATCGGCGGAGGCTATCCGCCGCTGTCGGAACAGCGGGTGGAGGAACTGGTCGAGGCGAGGATGGCGCGGAAGGCGCTGTTCGACCGGGAGCCGGTGGCGTTGATCGAGGTGATTCTGGAGGAGGGTGCGCTGCGGCGCACGATCGGCCACAGGGAAGTCATGCGTGACCAGCTTTCTCACTTGGCGGAGTGCGCGAGGCGCCGTAACGTGACTCTTCAGGTGTTGCCACTGGACTGCGGCCTGAGCGGTGAGCATGCCGGTGCCTACGGCGATATGACCCTGGTAGAGACCCCAGAACACGACCGCCTGGTCTACCTGGAGCCGCAGGAGGAATGCCTACTCATCTCCGACCCGACAAAGGCAAGCACCTACACCCAGCGCTATGCGAAGATCCGATCACAGGCCCTGGGTCCTCGCGAGTCGTTGGGCCTCATCGAGAGGTTGGCAGGAGAACCGGAATGACCAGCACCTTGCGGTGGTTCAAGTCCAGTTACAGCAACCCCAGTGGTGGCGAGTGCGTCGAGGTCGCCTTCGACTGGCACAAGTCCAGCTACAGCAGCGACAGTGGCGGCGAATGCGTCGAGGTCGCCTCCTGCCCCCACGCCGTCCACGTCCGCGACTCCAAGGTCCACGAAGGCCCCACCTTCACCGTCGCCCCCGCAGCCTGGGCGGCGTTCCTCACCTGGGCCGGATAGGGGGCAGCGCGAGCGCCGAGTGGGCCGGTCGGCCCGCTGCCGCGGGGATGGCGCCGCCGAGTCCGCGCAGCGTGCCGTTGCGCTGCTCCAGGGCACGGGCGGTGGTCGGGAAGAGCGCGGCGTCGCCCTCGCCGACCTGGTCCTGGTTCAGGGTCACGAACTCACGGGTGTCGCGTTCATAGGCGGCGAACCCCTCGGCGTGGTCCGCGTCGGCCAGTGAGGCGGCGAGCATGTACGCGCCGACGAGCGCGAGGCTCGATCCCTGCCCGGTGAGGAACGAGGGTGCGTACGCGGCGTCGCCCACCAGGGCGACCCGGCCGCTGGACCAGCGGGGCATGCGGATCTGGCTGACGGCGTCGAAGAACAGGTCGTCCGCCTCGTCCATGGCGGCGAGCATGCCCGGCACCTCCCAGCGCGCGTCGGCGAAGACCTTCGCCACCAGCTCCCGTTGGGCCCCCGGGTTCCGGAACGCGTCGAACGGCTGCTCCTGGTGGGCGAAGTTGAGGAAGGCGTGCACCTCGTCGTGCTCCCCCACGGCGTAGAGCGCCGCGGCTCGGCCCGGGGTGTTCCACAGCACGGTCTCGTGGGAGAGGCCGAAGGTGTTGCTCATGGTGAACCCGGCGAAGCAGTAGCCGAGATACCGGTGGAACCGTTCCTCGGGACCGAACACCGTCTCCCGGGTGCGTGAGTGGAGACCGTCCGCCCCGAACACCAGGTCGTACGTACGCGTGGCGCCCCCGTGGAAGGTGACGTCGACCGCGTGGCCGCCGGACTGGTCGAGGGTGGCGACGGAGTCGTCGAGAAGGAACTCCACGTCGTCGCGGACCGCCGCGTGGAGAGCGCCGGTCAGGTCGCCGCGCCGTATCTCGATGTCCTTGCCCGCCGCACCGCCGGTGAGGAGGTGCGGATCGACCGAGGCCACCTCGCCGCCGTCGCCGTCGAGGAAGGTCAGCCGGCGCAGGTCGATGTGGGCCTCCCGCAGGCGCGGCAGGATTCCCATCCTCCGTACGACCTCAAGTGCCGTGCCGCGTATGTCGATCGGGTAGCCGCCGTCGCGGAGGGCGCCGTCCTTCTCGACCACCGTGACGGCGAATCCGTGGCGGTTGAGCCAGTAGGCGAGGGCGGGGCCCGCGATGCCGGCTCCGGAGATCAGGGCGGTGCGTCGCGGTGTGGTCCGGGTCATTCCTTGACTCCCTTGTTCATGGTGCGGACGACGAGCAGGGACAGCGCCGTGAGCGCGCCGGCGATCACGAAGCCGGTGACGAAGGCCGATTCGGCCGGGACGTCCGACCCGGCCGGGGTGGCGGCGGTGAGGAGCGCGCCGCTGAGCTGCACGCCAACGGCGAAGCCGAGTACGCGAGTCACCAGGACCAGGCTGGTGGCGATGCCGGTGTCGTTCCGGTCGACGGATGTGGCGGTGCCGGTGACCATCGCCGTGACGCACAGGCCGTTGGCGAGCGCGATCAGCGTCTTGCCGACGACGAGGTGCCAGACCTCGGTGTGCACGGCCGCCAGGGCGGTGAGGGCGCCGACCATGAGGACGGCCCCGGTGGTGACGACGGCGCGTGAGCCGAAGCGGCGGGAGCCGTGCCCGGCGATGGGTCCGGCCAGGGCCGCGGCGACGGCGCCGGGCAGCAGGTAGAAGCCGATCTCGGTGGCGCTCGCCCCGAAGCCGTAGGAGTCGGAGGAGACCGCGAGGAGTTGCGGGACGAGATGGACGGGCACCGACGTACCGACGCAGATCACGAAGGTCAGCACGCAGGACTTCCACACGGCGGGCCGTGCGAGCATGCGCAGATCGACCATCGGCGCGGGCGCCCGGCGCTCGACGGCCGTCCATCCGGCCACGAAGGCGGCCAGGACCAGGACGAGGGCGCCGAGTACGAGGGGCTGGGAGGCGAGGTCGGGCGCCGTCGCGAGGACGAGCATGAGCGTGACGAGTGTCCCGCTGAGGAGGGCCAGGCCGGGCCAGTCGATGCCGGAGCTGTCCGTGCGGCCGGGCCGATCCTGCGGCATCAGCCGGTGCACCAGCACGGTGGCCCCGATGACCGCGAGCGTCGGCAGCGCGAACATCCAGTGCCGGGAGAGCCCTTCGGCCACCGGCCCGGCGGACAGCGTGCCCGCCATGCCGCCCCCGACGAACAGTCCGCTGACCGCCCCGATCGCCACCTTCGCCTCTCCGGCGGGGAGGTGTTCGCGTACGAGGATGAACGACAGGGGCAGCGCGCCCACCATCGCTCCCTGGAGTATCTGGCCGAGCAGCAGCACGGGCAGGTTCGGCGCCAGGGCGGAGACGAGGCCGCCCGCGCAGACGACCGCCATCAGCCGGACGAGGACCCGCTTCCCGCCGTAGCGGTCACCGAACTTGCCGGCGACCGGGGTGATGAGCGCGCCGGTGATGAGCAGCACGATGCTGAGTAACGCCCCTTCCGCGGGGCTCATGCGCAGCTCTCGTTGCAGGAGCGGGAGCGTGGGCGTCACCACCGATTCCAGGGCGCCGGTGGCGAGTGCCAGCAGGCCGAGGGCGCGGACAGCGGCCTTCCCGATGCGGGCCGGTGGGGACTGGGTCGCGGTCATGGGTGTCCTTCCGTCATTGCCGGGCGAGCACGGGTCGATGTCGCGACCGAAACTACACTACACCGTGCAGTGTAGGAGGCTAGGATGAGTGCATGCCGACCACGAAGACGCTGCGCGAGGGGTCCACGGAGAAGCGGGCCGCCATCCTCACGGCGGCCCGGGAACTGTTCCTGTCCGACGGATTCGACCGCTCCAGCGTGGACGCGGTCGCCGCCCGGGCCGGGGTGTCCAAGCGGACGGTCTACGACTACTTCGGCGACAAGCAGACGCTGCTGCGAGCGGTCGTCGACGCCGTCGGGGAGTCGATGATCACCACGGTGCGGCGCACCCTGGACGACACCCTCACGGAGCGGACCGGGGCCGCCGAACTGGAGGACGCGCTGATCGCGTTCTCCATGCGGATCGCGACCGACATGCTCGGCTCGGTGGAGTACGCGACGCTGCAACGGCTGGTGCGCGCGGAGTCCGGCCATCTGCCGCACCGGGGCTACAACTCGATGGCCGACACTCCCGACGAGGCACTGGCCGAGCGGTTCGCCGCCCTCGCCGGGGCGGGGCTGCTCGACGTACCCGATCCGCGGCTCGCGGCCGACCAGTTCATCGCCCTGACGTTCGGCGTCGCGCTGGACAGGCTCGGCTCGGCGAACGCCACGGAGGACGCCCGCGTCCGCCCCCTGGTGATCGAGGGGGTCCGCACCTTCCTGCGGGCGTACCGGGCGGGATGAGAGCCGGAAGGGCCGCCCGCGCTCCGGCGGACGGCCCTTCCCGTACGGCTACCTGTTCGCTGTTCTACTTGCCGCCGTTGACACCCAGGCAGATGACCAGGACGCAGAGTTCCGACGAGTCGTCCTGCGGCGGCTCCGCGGTCGGGGGCGGCGGCGGGGGCGGCTGGGCCGGTGAAGTGGGCTGGTTCGGCTGGGGAGTCGGCTGGTCGGCCGCGGGCGGCGGCGGGGCGTCCGGGACCGCGGGGGCCGTGCTCGGCGACTGCGGCTCCGGTATCGCGGTGGGGCCCGCGTCGCTCGTGGCCGTCTGCGGCGCGGTCTCGCGCTTCGCCGGGGCGTCCACGGGGGCGGTCGAGGTCGCGCTGCCCGGCTCGTTGACGGAACCGGACGGGCGGGTGCCGCTGTCGGAGGTGCCGATCTCGCCGGTACGGGGCCGCTGCTGCTCCGTGGTGGATTCGGCGCCGCCCACCGAGGGCGCCGTCGGCGCCTTCGCCGGATCCGGTGTGGACGCGTGGGCCTGCGCGACGGAGGGGCGCGAGGACGGCATGAAGGCGAGTGTGAGCCCGCCGCCGACGAGCGCGACGGTCGAGGCGACCACGGCCCGGCGCCGCTGCTTCTTCCAGTCCGCCATCCGGCGCCGGCGGGCGGCGCGGCCGGTCGCCGAGGGCGCGGAGGGGGCGACCGGTGCGGTGGCCTCGGGCTCCGCGAACCCCGGGAACGCGTCGAACTCGCGCGTGTGGGAGATCTCCGTCATCACCGCGGCGGTCGAGGGAGTGTGGTGGACGTGTGAGCCGGCGGGGGCGATGTCGGGCGAGTAGGCACCACAACCGGGGCACACGAAAACCCCGTTGAGAGTCCGGCGGCACGTAGAGCAGTAGTCCATCCGCGATCTTTCTGTGCTGACTGCGCCGTCATGGGACCGACGACCTGTCGGATTTCGCACTCGGGATCGAGCGCGAACAACATAGCGATCTCACCGGGAGGCGATGCGGACCCCATGTGCCCCTCTTGCGAAGATCGGGAACATGGGACGGACCACGGCCGGCACCTCGGGCCGGCCGACGGCGCGAGCGGGCCGCCGCCGGGCTGTGCCGGGGCCTCGGCGGGGCCGCTCACGGGTCAGGCCCGGACGAATGCTCCCGCCGCGGCCAGCACCAGGCAGATGCCGAAGTTGACCGGCTTGTGGGCCAGGAAGACGGCGGCGAACTCCCGGATGGTGGCGCTCGGCCAGAAGTACGCCGCCGTGGGCGAACCGATGACCTGGCCCCGTACCCCGGCCTCGCGGGCGACGAGCGCGGCCCGCAGCACATGGAAGTTGTTGGTCACGATCAGACAGCGGTAGTCGGGCTTCTCCGCCGCCATGATCTCCATGCTCAGGCGCAGATTCTCGTCGGTGGTGCGTGAGCGGTCCTCGCGCCGGACGTGCTCCTCGGGCAGACCGTGCCCGATCAGGTAGTCGGCCATCGCGTCCGCTTCCGGGAGCAGTTCGTCGGGGCCCTGCCCGCCGGAGGTGACGATCACCGGTGGCTTCCCCCGCGCGGCCTGCTTCTCGTACACCGAGCGCGCCCGGTGCAGTCGGCTGGCCAGCAGCGGCGGCACCTTGGCACCGGGGCCCAGACCGGAGCCGAGGACGACGACGAAGTCGACCTGCCGGGTTATCCGCAACCGCCCGTAGAGGAAGGCGTATCCGACGAAGCAGAGGAAGAGGAACGACACATAACCGGTCACCAGGAGGGTGCTCGCGGCGATGCCGGTCAGCGGACCCTCCCGGTCGATCGCCGCGACGGCGGAGAGCCCCATGACACCGAAGATGCCCAGACCGGCGAGGAGCGAGAGCAGATTGGCCGGGCGCCGGCCCTCCTTGCGGACCATCTGGACGCCGTTGGAGACCAGGAAGCACGCGAGCACGACGATGCCCAGGGCGGGAAGCAGCACCACGGCCACCGCGACCGTGTCGAACCAGGGGCCGGTGGTGGTGGCGGCGAGCTGGCTCATCAGGCCGAGGGCGAGGGCGGAGAGGGTGAGACCGAGGACCACGGCGTGGCTGAAGCGCCGGCGGTCGCGTATCACGCCGACGAGAAGAACCAGGAAGAGCAGAGCGGCAGTCCCGTAGGCGTAGACGTACATGGCCACAGGATAGGCAGCCGGGGCGCGGCCGGGTTCGATCCGTCCGGAGACGGCGGCGCCCCGACGGCAGCACATGCCGTCGGGGCCGCCGGATGCGGAACGGGCGCGAACGGAGCCGCTACAGGAACGAGTTGATCTGGATCGTCTCCGTACGGCCCGGGCCCACGCCGATCGCGGAGATCGGGGCGCCCGACATCTCCTCCAGCGCCTTCACGTAGTCCCGCGCGTTCTTCGGCAGGTCCTCGAACGTCTTCGCCTTGCTGATGTCCTCGGTCCAGCCCGGCAGGTACTCGTAGACCGGCTTCGCGTGGTGGAAGTCGCTCTGGCTGTAGGGGAGTTCCTCGACGCGCCGGCCGTCGATCTCGTACGCGACACAGACCGGGATCCGCTCCCAGCCGGTGAGGACGTCCAGCTTGGTGAGGAAG
This sequence comes from Streptomyces sp. NPDC104581, assembly GCF_055583685.1. NCBI lineage: Bacteria > Bacillati > Actinomycetota > Actinomycetes > Kitasatosporales > Streptomycetaceae > Streptomyces > Streptomyces sp. NPDC104581. Next base: position 187,289 of record NZ_JBVJNN010000005.1, on the reverse strand, counting down.
AAGTCCGTCAGGCCGTTGACCCGCGTCGCGTAGCGGGAGATCACCGCGTCGAACCAGCCGCAGCGGCGGTCGCGGCCCGTGGTGACACCCCGCTCGCCGCCGATGCGGCGCAGTGCCTCACCGTCCTCGTCGAGCAGCTCCGTCGGGAACGGTCCCGCGCCGACGCGTGTCGTGTACGCCTTGAGGATGCCGATGACCCGGCTGATCTTCGTGGGGCCGACACCGGCGCCCGTGCAGGCGCCGCCCGCCGTCGGGTTCGAGGAGGTCACGAAGGGGTACGTGCCGTGGTCGACATCCAGGAGGGTGCCCTGGCCGCCCTCGAAGAGCACGACCTGCCCGGCGTCGATCGCCTCGTTGAGGACGAGCGTGGTGTCACTGACGTACGGACGCAGTTCGTCCGCGTAGCCGAGCAGCTCCTCCACGATCTTCCCGGCCTCTATGGCACGGCGGTTGTAGAGCTTGGCGAGGATCTGGTTCTTGAAGTCCAGCGCCGCGTCGACCTTCTGGGTCAGGATCGACTCGTCGTAGAGGTCCTGGACGCGGATGCCGACCCGGTTGATCTTGTCGGCGTACGTCGGGCCGATGCCACGGCCCGTCGTGCCGATCTTCCGGGAACCGAGGAACCGTTCCGTCACCTTGTCCATCGTGGTGTGGTACGGCGTGATCAGATGCGCGTTTCCGCTGATCAGAAGCTTCGACGTGTCAACGCCGCGGTCGTTGAGCCCACTCAGCTCGGAGAGCAGGACGGCCGGGTCGATGACAACGCCGTTGCCGATCACCGGCGTGCACTGGGGCGAGAGGATTCCGGAAGGGAGGAGATGCAGCGCGTATTTCTGGTCGCCGACGACGACCGTGTGGCCGGCGTTGTTGCCACCCTGGTAACGCACCACGTAGTCCACGGATCCACCGAGCAGGTCGGTGGCCTTTCCCTTGCCTTCGTCACCCCACTGAGCACCGAGCAGCACAAGTGCGGGCACAGGCGTACACCCCTTCCGGGCGGGGCATGTCCAAGGTCAGGGGTCGTACACACGCCGGACACGGACGTGCGAAATCTCGCACAGAACGGTCCGTCGCCGTACGACGAGGACTGAGCCGTCGAACCGGTTGCCCCGGAATAGACCAAGCCCCTGGCGCAATAGCGCAAGGGGCTCTTGCACAAAGATGCTACCCGAGGAAGGACCGAGGTGTCGGCTCCAGAGCCCGACGAGAACGGTGCGCAGCAGCTTCTGGTGGTCATCGACCCGGTCGCCCGCCGGACCGACGGCGAATCAGTGAGAATCGCGAAAGATGTGCTGAGCGCGGGCGCGACCGCGAAAATCTGCCTGCCGGACGGACCGGCCGAATTCGCGCGGGTGCTGGCCCGCAGGGGCTCGCGGCGGCCCGTGGTGGTCGGTGACGACCGCGCCCTGCTGCGGACGGTCGCCCTGCTGCACCGGGAGCGCGACCTGTCCGCGGGCGCGCTGTCGCTGGTGCCGGTCGGGGTCGCGGTCGACCTGGCGCACTCGCTCGGCGTGCCCACCGGCGCGGTCGCCGCGGCCCGCGCGGTGCTCGACGGGGTCGTACGGCGGCTGGATCTGCTCGTCGACGACAGCGACGGCGTGGTGCTGGGGGATCTGCGTATCCCGGCACCACCGGGGGCGGACGGGCGGCCGGGGCACGGCGGCGGTCCGGGCCGGGCGGGGGTTCCGTCCGTCTGGGACACCTGCCGCTCGCTGGTGCGGACGCTGGTCAAGCCGGTACCGCAGGTGCTCGCCGTCCACCCGCACCGTCTGCGGGTGGAGGCGGACGGTGTGGTGCTGAGCGATCTGGACGAGCCGGTCGAGACCGTGACGGTGCGCTCGCGCGGCGGACGGGCGGAGGTGGTGATCCGCAGGCGCTCATCGGCCGAGCCGATCACGGCCAGCGCGCTGTCGGTGACGGTCTCGGGCGCGGACTTCCGCTACCGGGCGGACACGGCGGTGACGGGCCCGGTGCGGACGCGGACCTGGACGCTGCGGGCCGGGGCGTGGGGGCTGACGCTGCCGGCGGGGCCGGTCGCGTCCGCGGACTGAACGGGGCCCGCCGGGCCCCGGAGACCGGGTGATGGTCCAGGCGTGACGCGCCGCGCGCCGGGATCAGACCTCCACCAGCAGCTCCCGCACCCCGCGGATCACATAGCCCGGCTTCCACTCGGGCTCCGCGGCGAGCCGCAGTGCCGGTGCCCGGCGCAGCAGCTCACCGAACGACGCCATCAGTTCGAGCCGTCCCAGCGCGGCGCCCAGGCAGTAGTGGATGCCCGCGCCGAACGTCAGATGCGGATTGTCCTTCCGGGTGAGATCGAGGGTGTCGGGGCGGTCGAAACGGTCCGGGTCGCGGTTGGCCGAGCCGAAGAGGAGCGCGAGTTCGGCGCCGCGTGGCACGACCGTGCCGTCGATCTCGATGTCGTCCAGCACCCACCGCTCGAACATCTGGAGCGGGGTGTCGTACCGCAGCAGCTCCTCCACGGCGGTGGACAGCGACGCCTCCCCGGACCGCAGGGCCGCGAGCTGCCCGGGGTGCCGGAACAGCGTCCACCAGCCGTTGGCGGTGGTGTTGACCGTCGCCTCGTGTCCCGCGTTGAGCAGCAGCGCGCAGGTCGAGATCGTCTCCTGCTCGCTGAGCCGGTCCTCCTCGTCCTGCGCGGCGATCAGCGCGGAGAGCAGATCGGCACCGGGCGCGGCCCGTCTGGCGGCGATCAACTCCCGCAGATAGGCGGTGAATTCGAGCGAGGAGCGGACCGCCCGGCGCGCCGCCTCCTCGGTCGGATTCAGCTCGTACATCGCGCACATGTCCGCCGACCAGGGCCGCAGCAGACCCCGGTCCGCCACCGGGACACCGAGCATCTCGGCGATGACGGCGACCGGCAGCGGCTCCGCCACCTCGGCGAGGAGATCGCCGCCGCCCGCCGCGCACAGCCCGCCCACCAGCTCGGCGGCGAGCCTGCGCACGGTGGGGGCGAGCGCCTCGACCCTGCGCGGTGTGAACGCCTTCGACACCAGGCGCCGGATCCTCGTGTGGTCCGGTGCCTCCAGGTCGAGCAGCCCGTTGCCGTTGAGGACGTGGAACGGTTCGTGCGCCTCCGGCGTCGGCGTACGGCCGAACTCCTCGTGGGTGAAGCGGTGCAGATACGTCCGCCCCAGCCGCCGGTCCCGCAGCAGCACCGACACGTCGGAGTGGTGGGGGACCAGCCACTGCCGCGACGGCTCGAAGTAGTGGAGCCTGCCGCGCTCGCGCAGCTCCCGGTAGGCGGGATACGGGTCGGCCACGAAGCCGGGCGACCACGGGTCGAAGGGTGCCATGCCCGCACGCTACTGACACGTGCCGCCCGGACGCCATGGCCCCGGTCACCCGCCGGTCCGCACGCCCCTCTCAGCCCGGGGTGACGAGCCTCGCCTCGTACGCGAACACCGCCGCCTGCGTCCGGTCCCGCAGTCCCAGCTTCACCAGGATGCGGCTCACATGCGTCTTGATCGTGGACTCGGCGACGACCAGATGCGCGGCGATCTCCGCGTTCGACAGGCCCTGCGCGATCAGGACCAGCACCTCGGTCTCGCGCTCCGTCAGCTCCCCCATCTGTGCCAGCGCCGGCGGGCGCGGGGCCTCCGCCAGCTTGGAGAACTCCGTGATCAGCCGGCGCGTCACCGTGGGCGCCAGCAGTGCCTCTCCCGAGGCCACCACCCGTACGCCGTCGGCCAGTTGGCGCGCCGAGGCGTCCTTCAGCAGGAAGCCGGACGCCCCCGCCCGCAGCGCCTGGTACACGTACTCGTCCAGATCGAACGTCGTCAGCACGAGGACCTTCGCGTCCGCGTCCGCCGCCACGATCTCCCGAGTCGCCTCGATGCCGTTCAGCTCCGGCATCCGGATGTCCATCAGGACCACGTCGGGGCCGAGGGCCGCGACCTGGGTCACGGCCTCGCGGCCGTTCACCGCCTCGCCGATGACCTCGATGTCCGGCATCGCGTTCAGCAGGACCGAGAAGCCCTCGCGGACCATGACCTGGTCGTCCACGATCAGCACGCGGATCGTCATGACGGCGTCCCCTCCGCCGACGGGGCCGCGTCCGCGGGCCCGTCCTCGTCCTGGGCGGCGACCGGTATGAACGCGGCCACCTCGTAACCGCCGTCCGCGAGGAGCCTCGCCGTCATCTCGCCGTTCAGCATGGACACCCGCTCCCGCATCCCCGTGATGCCGTGCCCCGCCCCCGGTGAGGGCTTCACCAGCCCCTGCGGCGGGGTGTTGACGATCCGCAGGCCGAGTCCGCCGAGCACGTACGAGACCTCCACCGTCGCCGTCGCCCCCGGCGCGTGCCGCAGGGCGTTGCTGAGGGCCTCCTGGATGATGCGGTACGCCGACAGCTCGACGCCCTGCGGCAGCGGCCGTACCGCTCCGGTGACCGCCTTCTCCACGGTCAGGCCCGCCTCGCGGACGTTGGAGAGCAGCCCTTCGAGGTCGGCGAGGGTCGGCTGCGGGGCGTCGGGGGCGTCGTAGTCCTCGGCCCGTACGACCCCGAGGACCCGGCGCAGCTCGGTCAGCGCCGCCACCGCGTTCTCCCGGATGGTGGCGAACGCCTGCTCCAGCTCGGGCGGCGGATTCTCCACCCGGTAGGGCGCCGCCTCCGCCTGGATGGCGACGACCGACATGTGGTGGGCGACGACGTCGTGCAGTTCGCGGGCGATGGTGGTGCGCTCCTCCAGGAGCGTGCGCCGGCTGCGCTCCACCGCGTTGACGCTGAGCTGCACCTCCACCTCTTTCCGCGCGTCGCGGCGGATGTGCACCGCCGAGACGGTCAGCAGGATGAGCGCGGAGAGGAAGAGCATGGGCCCGCTGGTCGAGCCGTAGCCGTAGCCGCCGAGGAGCCCCCCGACGAACAGCGAGTAGACGAGGGTGACCACCCACATCCAGGCCGCGGTGCGCGGGCCCGTCCGTATCGCCACGATCGTCATCACGACCAGGTACGAGGCGAAGGCCGAGGGCGTCCATGGCCAGTCGGAGTAGTAGGAACCCAGCATCCCGGTGACCGCGGTCGCGCCGAGGGCCAGCCACCAGGCCGCGACCGGCCTGACGAGAACCAGCAGGACCGGTGCCACGGTGATCAGCTCGATGCCCGTCCCGTTGGCCATACCGATCATCAGCGCGAACAGCGCGCAGCCGGCGACCACGGCGTGCGGGAACCATCCCGCGTACTCGCGGACCGCCTCCGGCAGCCGGCGCGTGACGGGCCCGTCCGTCGCCATGCGCGGCAGCGGCCGGTAGGCGAAGGCATCGTGGAAGAGGTCCTGGCGCAGGCCCTTGAGCAGGCCGTCGGCCAGGCGGAACTCGGGGCTCCGGGCTTTCCCGGTCGCGGCCTTCGCCGTCGTCGTCTCTGTATTGGTCACGTTTTCCAAGGTAAGGGGAGGGGCGGGGGCCGGTCGTCAGCAGTGATAGGGATCCTTTCCCGTCCCTCCCAGGTACTACGAGGGCGGCCGCGAGAGCTATGCGCGGCCGCCCGGGGCACCGCACCCCCTGGGCACCCCGGGCGTGGCCGGTTCTACGGCCGGAACGCGTCCGCGTGCTCGGCCGCCCACTGCGCGAACGTCCGCGCGGGCCGTCCCGTGACCTCCGCCACCGTGTCGATCGGGGTCCGGCCCTCGGGAGGCGTGTTGCCGTACACCTCCAGCAGGAACCCGATCACTTCCTCCGGCTGCCCGGCCGCCCGCCACTGCGCGACCGCCTGCTCCTCGGACAGCTCGACCACGTCGACGCTCCGGCCGCGCGCGCCGGCCAGGATGGCCGCCTTGTCATGGATCGTGAGCGCCTCGGGCCCGGTGATCAGATACGTCCTGCCGCCGTGTCCGTCCTCGGTGAGCGCGACGGCGGCGACGGCGCCGATGTCTCCCTCGTGGACCATGGCGCTCAGCCGCCCGGTGAACGGCTCGCGCACGGTGCCGTCGGTACGGATGCCCTCCGCCCACTCCAGCGCGTTGGCCATGAACTCGACGGGCATGAGCACGGTCCAGGGGACACCGCCGGCCTGGACGGCGTCCTGGAGAGGGGTGTCACCGCCGCCGTTGAGCACGGTGATCCGCCGCACCCCGGCGTCGGCCGCCAGCCCGACGATCTCGGGGCCCGTCTCCAGCGGCGCGAAGAGACCGCCGTCGAAGGTGATCAGATGCAGTCCGGTGACACCTTCGAGGGCGGGGACGAGCGAGGCCGGATCGGCGAGGTCACCGCGTACGACCTCGACGCCGTCGGGGAAGTCGGCCCTGGCCGGGTCGCGGGTCAGGGCGCGTACGGAGTGGCCGCGGTCGAGCAGTTCGAGCACCGTACGGCGCCCCACGGTGCCGGTCGCACCTGTCACGAGGTTCACGTTCGCGTTCGCGTTGCTGGTCATGGTCCGAAGGTAGGAGGGCTTGCGGTCAGCTTCTGTCCGCGAGGCCGCGAGGCCGCCTGTCCGTGAGGCCGCCTGTCCGTGAGGTCTCAAGCCCGAGAGGCCGCCGGTCCGCAAGTCCGTCAGCCCGCAAGCCCGCAAGCCCGCGAGGCCGCGAGGCCGCGAGGCCGCGAGGCCGCGAGGCCACCGGTCCGTCAACCCGCCGGTCCGCAAGCCCGCCGGTCCACCGGTCCGCCGGTCCGCCGGTCCGCGAGGCCCCGAGGCCGCCGGTCCGCAAGGCCGCAAGGCCACCGGTCCGTCAACCCGCGAGGCCGCGAGGCCGCGAGGCCGCGAGGCCGCGAGGCCGCGAGGCCGCGAGGCCGCGAGGCATGGTGCCCGGCGGGCCGAGTGGCGCCGTTGTTCTGGCGGCCATCCGCCGTCAGTACGCGAGCTGCGCCAGTTCCTCGGCCACCACAGCGCAGGCGTCGGCCCCGGGGTCGACCGGCGCGTAGTGCCCCACGTCCTCCAGGAGCGTGACACCCACCACCTCGCCCGCCCTGGCGGCGGCGTCGGCGTACGCCTCGGCGACGGCCTGCGGGACGACGATGTCGTGCCGGCCCTGCACGACGGCGGTGGCGATCCCGGTGGGCAGCAGCGCCGACGGGTCCGCGCTGGCCGCACGCTCCTTCAACTCATCCTGTCCACCGAGGAGTTGCGTGACGGCCCCACCGCAGACCCCCAACTCGACGGCGGTGGTGAAGTCCGCGATGGGCGCGATCGCGACCACACCGCGCAGCAGCGGCGGCGCGTCCAGCCGCCACGGCGACCCCGGGGGCAGCACATGCCGCGCCGTGGCCCACAGCGCCAGATGACCACCGGCGGAGTGCCCGGTGACCACGATCCTGCGCGGGTCGGCCTGCGGCAGGGCGTCGGCGACGAGCGCGGGCAGCGCGTCCATGACGGTGGCGATGTCGTCGAACGTCCCGGGCCACCGGCCGGCGACGGGCCCGGCCTCGCCCTCGCCCTCGCTCCCCCGCCGGTACTCCACATTGGCCACGGCGAACCCGCGCCGGGCCAGGAAGCCGGCGAACGGCGTCAGATGCCACCGGTCGTACGGCGCCCGCCACGCCCCGCCGTGCAGCACGACCACGAGCGGCACGCCTTCGAGCCCACCGCGCGGCGCGTAGAAGTCGACCACCTGATCCGGGTGCTCCCCGTACGCCGCGGTGACGTCCGGCTCCACCCTCGGGCGCCCGAACAGCGCCTCGGACTCGGCGAGGTCACGGGCGACCGCGGCGACATCGGCGGAGTCATGGGCGGCGGAACCCGTCATGCTGCTCCAACCTTTCGATGAGAGACCCGAATTGGCCTGATCAGCGCGGACGCTATCAGCATCCGTTCCCCGGGTTCACGGCCCCGCCGCACCCCGGCGCCCCCGCCACGGGCCCCGTGACGGCCCCGCGTCACCCTCCGGCGCGTTTCCCGCCATCCGGGCCGGCGCCAGCAGCCGTCCGCGCTGAAGGTCCGTCAGGAACCGGTCGGCTCCCGGACCGGCCCGCCGACGACCCAGTGCGTCACGAGCGCCCGCCGAACCGCCAGCGGTGGACCTCGATGTCGGCATACCCGTCCGGCGTCAGTACGGTGCGCGCCGTCCGCGCATCCGGCGCGCGCAGCAGCACCGCCGTACCCACCCAGACCGCCCCGTCGTCGGACAGCAGCGGTCCGTACGCGATCAGCTCGTCCGATTCGACCCAGGCGGACGGCGGTTCGAGATCGACGGCCGGTCCCGCGCCGAGCCCGAGCACCAGATACCGCTCGCCGTCCTCGGGACCTCCGGGGAACTCCCACATGGTCCGCCCCAGCACATCGCGCCACCGCCGCAGCAGCACGTCCCGGTATACACCCGCCTGGTAGCCGGGCTCCTCGAATGCGAACGCGCGGGCGGCACGGGGATCCGGCAGACCGAGAATGTGCACGCTGCCCGTGGGCGTCCCACCGTCGTCGGCCATGGTCGGTCCACGGGCGATCATCTCCGCCGCGTACCGGTCCATGTACGACCAGTGCGCCTCCAACAGCTCATGACGCAGTGCCAGGGAACCGGGCCGGTCGCGGTGGTGGCAGAGGAACTCCATGTCCTCAGTCTTCAACACCGTCACGACCCGTCCCGCTCGCCCCCCGCTCAGGCGCCCGCCGGGATCTCCACCAGGACCTCGCCCAGCACCCGTGCCGCCCGCTCCGCGTCGCGGAAGCCCACGTACAGCGGTGTGAAGCCGAACCGCAGCACGTCCGGGCGGCGCAGGTCGCCGATCACGCCGCGGCTGATCAGCTCCGCCATCACCGCGGGCGCCTCGGCGCAGCGCAGCGCCACCTGGCTGCCGCGCTCCGCGTGCGGCACCGGGGTCATCGAGGAGACCCGGCCGGCCGGGGCGTACGCCTCCACGCAGCGGAGGAAGAAGTCCGTCAGGGCCAGGCTCTTGGCCCGCAGGGCGTCCAGCGACACGCCCTCCCACACGTCGAGCGCCGCTTCCAGCGCCAGCATGGAGAGGATGTCCGGCGTGCCGACCCGGCCACGCGTCGCGCCGTCCGCCGCCGTGTACTCCGGCGTCATCCCGAACGGGTCCGCGTGCGAGGTCCAGCCGGGCAGCGGGGAGTCGAAGACCGCCTGGTGCCGCTCGGAGACGTACAGGAACGCGGGTGAACCCGGCCCGCCGTTCAGGTACTTGTACGTGCAGCCGACCGCCAGGTCGACCCCGTGCTCGTCCAGCCCGACCGGCAGCGCGCCCGCGCTGTGGCACACGTCCCAGACGGCGAGCGCGCCCGCGTCGTGCAGCGCCGCCGTGATGCCGGGCAGGTCGTGGAGCCGGCCCGTACGGAAGTCGACGTGGTTGACGAGCGCGGCGGCCGTACGCGGTCCGGCGGCGCTCCGCAGGTCCGCGGGATCCACCGGCACCACCCGCAGGCCGGTCATGCGGGCGGCCGACTCCGCGATGTACCCGTCCGAGGGGAACGTCAGGGCGTCCACGAGGAGTTCGTCGCGGCCCTCCCCCGCGAGCCGGGCCGCCGCCACAACGGCCTTGAAGACGTTGACACTCGTGGAGTCACCCACCACGACCCGGCCGGGTCCCGCGCCGACCAGCGGCGCGATCCGGTCGCCGATCCGCTCCGGCGCCGTCCACCAGCCGCCCTCGGTCCAGGAGCGGATGCGCAGCTCGCCCCACTGCCGGGCGACCACGTCCTGGACCCGCGCGGGGACGTGGCGGGGCAGCGCCCCGAGCGAATTGCCGTCCAGGTAGACGGAGTCGTCGTCCAGCGCGAACAGCTCACGGCGCGCGGCCAGGCCGTCCGCCGCGTCGAGTGCGGCGGCGCGCTCCACCAGCGCCTCCGACGCGGACACGGAACCGGACGCCGACCCGGACCCGGGACCGGCCCCCGGCGCGGACACGGTCACAGCGGCAGCGGGCGCTCCGGTCGCCTCAGACATGGCTGCGCGCCGTCCACAGCTCCGGGAACACGTTCTTCCGCGCGCGCTTCTCCAGCCAGGCGACACCGGCGGAGCCGCCCGTGCCGGTCTTGGACCCCATCGCGCGCCGCGTCGCCACGAGATGGTCGTTGCGCCAGCGCCACACCAGCTCGGCGACGTCCGTCAACGCCTCGCCCAGCCTGATGACCTCACCGTGCTGGTCGGGCTCCGCGTAGATCCCGGCCCATATCTCCTCGACCGCCGCCGACGGCTCGTACTTCTGTGTGAGGTCCCGGTTCAGCACCTCGGCCGGCACCGGCAGACCGCGCCGGGCCAGCAGGCCCAGCACCTCGTCGTACAGACTCGGCTCCTGGAGCGCCTTCTCCAGCTCCGCGTGCACCCGCGGCGCGCCACGGTGCGGTACGAGCATGGACGCCGACTTCTCGCCCAGCAGGAACTCCATCCGGCGGTACATCGCCGACTGGAAGCCGGAGCCGTCGCCGAGCGCGCTGCGGTAGGAGTTGAACTGCACGGGGGTGAGCTGGCTCAGCGGTGTCCACGACGCGTTCAGCGCCTCGAACTCGCGCACCGACCGCTTGAGCGCGTCGATCGCGACCGGCACCCGGTCCTCGCGCAGCGCGCGTGACGCGGTCTCCCACTCGTGGACGATGACGGTGAACCACAGCTCCATCACCTGGGTGGTCACCAGGAAGACCATCTCGCCCGGGTCGTCGGACATCGGGTGCTGAAGATGGGTGAGGACGTCCGCCTGGACGTAGTCCTCGTACGGGGTCGTACCCGCGAAGTCGAGGTTCGGGGCTTCCGAACCGGCTCCGGAGTCATCGGGGTGCTGCGACATCTCTGTCTCCTCGATATTGCCACCGGGTAGCGGTCCGCCCCTTCCGTGTCGTTTCGGAGCTCCGGTCCCCTGCCGGCATCATAATCCCGTCTTCACGGCACTGCCGGGCCTGTGATGTACGTCCCGTCCTCCGCGTACGGCCAGGCATTCGCATGGCAGCCGCGCAGACCCTTGATCTGCTGCATCATCGCGGGCGCGGGCTTTCCGGCGCCGCCGCAGGTGACATGGCCCCGGCCGAGGCGGTGGCCGACCTCGTGATTGACGATCAGCGCGCGGTACTCGGTCACCGGGCCGTCGAACTGGTCGGACCCCAGCACCCAGCGTTTGAGGTTCACCACGACGGTACGGCCGACGGTGCAGTTCACCTCGCCACGGGTGCGCAGGCCCGCGGCGCCGCAGATCCGGTCCACCGTGCCCGGCGTCGCGATCTTGATCTCGAAGTCGGACGGTCCGGAGCCCACGAGCTGGAAGGAGTGCCGGCCCCCGGAGGTCCAGCCGCGGGGGTGCGCGAGGATTGTCTCGATCTCGACGGCCGCCTCCCGCCCGGAGAGGTCGATGCCCTTCTCGACCTGGACCTTGTAGCGGCGCGGCGTACCGCCGGAGCCGACGGGTTCACCGGCGGAGCGGGCGGTCGTGAAGGTGCCGGGGCCGTCGGCGGGTACCGGAATGCGCGACGCCGTCCCCGCGCCCGGCCCGGCGCCCGTGCTCGGGGAGGGGCCCGGAGACGGGGGCGGTGAAGGTGGCTCGGTCGCCGTGGGGGCGGGCTTCCCGTCCGCCGGGGCCGCGACCCCGGCGTCGGGACCGGAGTCGGGACCGGACTCCGACCGGTCCGCGAGGGCGGCGCCACCGCCGACGAGAAGCGCGGTCAGCCCCAGTCCGAGGGGCAGTGCGCGCGTGTAGAGACGGCGCCGGCGGGCCGGGACACGCTTGCCCAAGACGGACTTCTCCCCTGCTACGACCGGCGTCGGGGAGAGGGTGCCGGGGCCTCCAGCCGGATTCGATGGCGTGTGCGATCGTACCGACCGCGCACCGCGGGTCCGTAGGCTTTCGGACGGCCACGGACCCGCGGCCCGGCCCGGCCGGGGACACCGCCCCGGCCGGGGATGTCGGTCTCAGCCGAGGGTGTCGGCCGCCACCGCGGAGGAGTCCCGCAGGAAGACGGAGCAGCGCTCGTACTCCTCGTGCTCGCCGATCGCCTGCGCGGAGCGGGCGAGGGCGTGCAGGGCACGCAGGAAGCCGCGGTTCGGCTCGTGCTCCCACGGCACCGGGCCGTGCCCCTTCCAGCCGCTGCGGCGCAAGGAGTCGAGGCCCCGGTGGTACCCGGTACGGGCGTACGCGTACGCCTCGACGACCCGGCCGTTCTCGAACGCGTCGTCGGCGAGCTGGGCCCACGCGAGCGACGACGTCGGATACTTCGCCGCGACGTCGGCGGGCGCCGTCCCGTTCGCGAGAAGCTCGCGCGGTTCGGGGTCGTCGGGCAGGTGGGTGGGGGGCGGTCCCCCGAGGAGGTCTTTATGGATGGCCATGCCTCCGAGTGTCCCAGGTCGCGCCGGATTCCGTGGCGGTGGAGCGGGTTTGCCACCGGCAATCGCCGTCCCGCGTCCCGTACCGCCCGGACACCCCCTACGGGCCCGCCGCGGTCGCGCCGCCTTCCGCCGTCTTCTCCCGGACGGCCGCCGGCTCCAGCGGCGGGGACGACAGCCCGCAGTTCACCTTGCACTGCGGCAGGCTGGGCGCGGCCTCCGCCTTCTCACCGGCGGCGGGCTCCGGCGTCCGCACCGTCGCGAAGGCGATCAGCGACGCCAGGACCAGCACGCCCGCGCACAGGGGCATCGCCCGGTCGAACGCCGCGTCGAACTGCGTCGGCGAGCGGTACACCTCCGGGCCGGCGCCCACCAGCAGCGGCAGCGCTGCCACCGCCAGCAGACCCGCGGCCCGCGCCGCGGCGTTGTTGATACCGCTGGCCAGGCCCGCCCGCGAGCTGTCGACGGACGCCAGGACCGTCGCGGTCAGCGGCGCGACCAGCGTCACCATGCCGAGCCCCATCACCACCAGCGCGGGCAGCACGTCCCGCAGGTACGAGGCGTCGGCGCCGCCGCCCACCCGCAGCATCAGCAGCAGCCCGCAGGCGCACAGCAGCGGCCCCACCGTGAGCGGGACGCGCGGCCCGATCCTGGAGCCCAGCTCACCCGACTTCGCGGAGAACAGCAGCATCAGCACGGTCGTCGGCAGCAGCGCCGTCCCCGCGCCGAGCGCGGAGTAGCCCGCGACCACCTGGAGCTGCAACGCCACCAGGAAGAAGAACCCGCCGAACGCCGCGTACACGCACAGCGTCACCAGGTTGACCGAGGTGAACAGCCGCGAGGAGAAGATCGACAGCGGCAGCATGGGATCGGGCCGCCGCCGCTCCAGCAGGACGAACCACACCCCCACCAGCACACCCGCCGCCCCCGCCCACCACACCTGTGCGATCAGCGCGTACGTCACCAGCCCCAGCGCGGCGGCGCCCAGCACCGCGCCGAGCACGTCGAACCGCCCGTGCGCCACCGGGTCCCGCGACTCCGGTACGTGCCGCAGCGCCACCGGCACACAGATCGCGGCCAGCGGCACGTTCAGCAGGAAGACCCACCGCCACCCCGGCCCGTCCACCAGGAATCCGCCCAGGAACGGCCCGACCGCCGCCCCGACACCCCCGAACCCCGACCACAGCCCCACCGCCCGCGCCCGGTCGTCCGGATGGAAACTCGCCTGGATCAGCGCCAGCGACCCGGGCACCAGCAGCGCGCCGCCCACCCCCTGGAGCGCCCGCGCGATGATCAGCACCTCGGAGGTGGGCGCGACACCGCACAGCAGCGACCCGAGGGCGAACCACACAGTGCCGAACACGAAGATCCGCCGCCGCCCGAACCGGTCACCGAGCGACCCGCCGAGCAGGATCAGCCCGGCGAGCGTGACCATGTACGCGTTGACCGTCCACTGGAGGTCGGCCAGGCTCGCGTCGAGGTCGTCACCGATGTGCGGCAGCGCGACGTTGACGACGGTCGAGTCGAGCAGCGCCATGCTGGAGCCGAGCACCGTCGTCAACACGATCCACCGGCCGGAGGCCGTGCCCAGCCTGATGTCCATGGGGGCATCATCCCCGCACGGGCGCTACCTGGCGAGCCGGCCCAGCGCACGGACCAACGCGTCCGTGCCCCGTTCCGCCTTGGCGCGCGGGCAGCCCACGTTGAGCCGTACGTACCCCTCGCAGCCGTATGTCGTGCCCGGCATGATCGCCACCTTCTCGCGGTCGATCAGCTCGCGCTGGAGCGCGGCATCGTCCACGCCCAGGGGCCGCAGATCGATCCAGGCGAGATACCCGGCCTCCGGCGGGCGCCAGGCCAGTTGGGGGAAGGCCGCGTCGAGACGCTCCAAGAGCATGCGGAGGTTGGCCGCGACGTAGGTGTTGAGCGCGTCCAGCCAGGGCGCGCCCTCGCGGTACGCGGCGATGTGCGCCGTCAGCGCGAGGACCGCCGGTGAGGCGAGCCCTTCGGCGGTCAGCATCCGGCGCGTGAACTCCGCGTGGTCGTCCGGGTCGCCGACGACACCGTACGAGCCGCTGAGCGCCGGGAAGTTGAAGGACTTCGACGCCGAGGTGACGATCGCCCACCGGCCGGTGCCGAACCGGCTCCACGGCAGATGGCGGCGGCCGTCCGGGACGAATTCGGCGTGCAAGAAGTCGGCGTGGATCTCGTCGCTGATCACCGCCACGCCGTACGCCGCCGCCAGCCCGGCGAACACCGTCAGCTCGCTCTCCGTCCACACACGGCCCGTCGGATTGTGCGGCGAGCACAGGATCAGCACCTTGCTGCCGGCCCGCGCCAGCTCCCTCTCCAGCGCCGGGGTGTCACCCACCGGCACCCCGCGCAGCTCACGCCCGAGCCCGGTGACCGCCTTGCGGAAGCCGTCGTACGTGGGGGTGTGGACGACCACGCCGTCGCCGGGCGCGGTCCACATCCGCAGCAGCTGCGACACCTGGTTGAGCACGGACGGCGCGTACACGACGCGGTCGGTGTCCAGCTCGGTGCCGTGGCGCGTGGTGAACCAGTGGCGCACTGCGGAGAGGAAGTCCTCGTGCCGCCAGTCCGTGTAGCCGAGCACACCGTGTCCGATACGGGCCCGGAGAGCGGCGAGCACCTCGGGCGCGCACGCGAAGTCCATGTCGGAGATGGTGAAGGGGAGCAGTCCGTCGACGCCGAAACGGTCGGCGACCCCGTCCCACTGGACGCTCCAGGTGCCGCGGCGGTCGACGGGGGTGTCGAAGTCGTAGCCCACGGGTGAGTGATCCTCCTCGGACCTCGTCGGGACAGCCCGCGGGCCCGGAGTCACGGAGGACACCGGGCCCGCGGGGTGCGACAAGCCGCTTACTTGAGGCGCGTGCCGGTCGAGCGCAGCGCCGCGCACGCCTCGGTCACGCGCGTCGCCATGCCCGCCTCGGCGAGCTTGCCCCAGGTGCGCGGGTCGTAGGTCTTCTTGGAGCCGACCTCGCCGTCGACCTTCAGCACACCGTCGTAGTTGCGGAACATGTGGTCGGCGACGGGGCGCGTGAAGGCGTACTGGGTGTCGGTGTCCAGGTTCATCTTCACGACACCGTTCTCCAGCGCCGTCGCGATCTCCTCGGCGGAGGAGCCCGAGCCGCCGTGGAAGACGAAGTCGAAGGGCTGGCTGCCGGCGGCCTTGCCGTACTTGGCGGCCACGCCGTCCTGGAGGTCCTTCAGCAGCTCGGGACGGAGCACGACGTTGCCCGGCTTGTAGACACCGTGCACATTGCCGAAGGACGCGGCCAGCAGATAGCGGCCCTTGTCGCCCAGGCCGAGCGCCTCGGCGGTGCGCAGCGCGTCGTCGACGGTCGTGTAGAGGGAGTCGTTGATCTCGTGCGTGACACCGTCCTCCTCGCCGCCGGTCGGGGTGATCTCGACCTCAAGGATGATCTTCGCGGCGGCGGCCCTGGCGAGCAGTTCCTCGCCGATGGTGAGGTTGTCGGCCAGGGTCTCGGCGGAGCCGTCCCACATGTGCGACTGGAAGAGCGGGTCGCGGCCGGCCTTGACGCGCTCGGCGGAGACGTCGAGCAGCGGACGCACGTACGTGTCGAGCTTGTCCTTGGGACAGTGGTCGGTGTGCAGGGCGACCGTGACGTCGTACTTGGCGGCCACGATGTGCGCGAACTCCGCGAGCGCGACCGCGCCGGTCACCATGTCCTTGTTGTGCTGGCCGCCGAGGAACTCCGCACCACCGGTCGACATCTGGATGATGCCGTCGCTCTCGGCCTCCGCGAAGCCGCGCAGCGCGGCGTGCAGGGTCTGGGACGAGGTGACGTTGATGGCCGGGTAGGCGAACTTGCCTGCCTTCGCCCGGTCGAGCATCTCGGCGTAGACCTCGGGGGTTGCGATGGGCATCGGGCCGCTCCTTGTGATGTGCGGGTGTGAGGTGTTTTGTCCCTGACCTGGGGGCGACGTCATTGTCGCCGCCATCCTTCCAGACTCTGGTGCGGGCGGTGAGGCTCAGGCCAGGCCGAGGTCGCCCAGGGTGTACGCGCCGACGTAGCGCACGCCCGCGGCCTCGACGGCTCCGGCGGCCCCGCGGTCGACGATCACCGCCACGGCGACGACCTCGCCGCCCGCCTCACGCACCGCGTCGACCGCGGTCAGCGGGGACCCGCCGGTCGTCGACACGTCCTCCACGACCAGACAGCGGCGGCCCTTCACGTCCGTGCCCTCGATGCGCCGCTGCATGCCGTGGGCCTTGCCCTGCTTGCGTACGACGAACGCGTCCAGGTGCTCGCCGCGCGCCGCGGACGCGTGCAGCATCGAGGTAGCGACGGGGTCCGCGCCGAGCGTCAGCCCGCCGACGCAGTCGTAGTCGAGACCGGCCGCCGCGACCGTGTCGAGCATGACCTGACCGACCAGTGGCGCGGCCCGGCCGTCCAGCGTGATGCGGCGCAGATCGATGTACCAGTCGGCCTCGATGCCGGACGAGAGGGTCACTTTGCCGTGCACGACGGCCTTGTCCTTGATCTGCTGGAGCAGCTCAGCGCGTACGTCAGTCATGGCCCTGAGCTTACGACCCGGGGACGGAGGCCCCGCGGGGGCCGGGGACGGGGGCCCTCACGGGTGCCTGGCTGGTCAGAGGCGGCGCCAGCTCCAGGTCGCGCGGATCTCCAGCGGGTCGATGGGGGTGACGAGCCGCGGCTCCGTGTTGAGCCCGTTCGGCGGGCCGGACTGCGGCTCCACACAGACCGCCTCGGCCTGCTCGTCGTAGACGACCGCCCACTCGGCGGTGCTGGTCACCCGCAGTTCGAGCCGCCCCGGCCAGGTCAGCGTCGCGTCGACACCGTCGGGCATCCCGAAGCAGTCGTCCCAGGGACCGGGCCCCGGCTCGACACGGCGGCCGGTGGGCAGATGGTCCTCGCCGCGCTCCTCCTGCCACGCGGGGGAGAAGTCGAGACGCACGGCGTCCTCGTCGGCGCCGGCGCCGTCGAGGTGGCGCAGGAACCACGGGTGCCAGCCCGCCTGCGCGGGAAAGGAGTCGTCGTACGTCTCGACGCCGAGCGTCAGCGTGAGCGAGTCGCCGGTGAGTTCGAACAGCTGCGTGACCCGGCCGGTGTACGGCCACGGGTCGGCCAGTTCGTACGTGAACGCCGCCTCGCTCCCGCCCTTGCGCGCCGTGCGCCAGGAGATGTCGCGTCCGGTGCCGTGGATGGCGTGCGGCGGGGAGTTGAGCGGCAGTTGGTGGGTCTCGCCGCCGTTGCGGAACCGGCCCTGCCCGACCCGTCCGGCCCAGGGCACCATCGGGAAGCAGCCGTAGCGGTCGCCCTGGCGCAGCAGTTCGGTGTCGCCGACGCGCAGGCTCGCCAGGCGGCAGCCGTTCGCCGGATGGATGGTCAACTCGGCGTCGCCGGCCGCCAGTCGGATCTCGCGCTTCTGGTCCGTGTCCGTACTCACGCCATGACCCTAACCGGCGGGGTCCGGCGCACGGCTCAACGCCTGCGCCGCAGCGCGCGCCCGACGACGACGGCCCCGGCGATGGCGAGCGCGGCGGCCGGGCCCACCCACCGCAGCGTGGCACCGGCGCCGCCGGTGTCGGGAGCCCGCTCGGGCGCGTAACGCCCGCGCGGCGGCGCGTGGTCGACCTCCTCGGCGCTGCGCCCGATCATGGTCCGCCGCGCGTGCGCGGCCTCGGCGGGCGGATCGAGCGGCACGAGGAAGTCCCCTTCCCCGGAGGCGGTGACCCCGAACTCGACGGACGCGTCGAACCCGGAGGGCGGCACGGGGGCATCGAACTCCCCGACGTCGGGTTCACCGGGGTCGCCGTTTCCGTCGGCGTCCGCCGGGGCCTGCGCGGCGCCATCCTGCCCCTGACCGGCGGCGGCGTCCTCCGCGGCGTCGGCCGGGGCCTGCGGGACGGCATCGCCGTCCGGGGGCTGCGCGGCGGCATCCTCGGCCGGCGCCTGCGGGACGGCATCGCCGTCCGGGGTCAGCCCGGCGGCATCGTCGCCCCGGGCCTGCGGAACATCGGCCGGGCCCTGCGCGGCGGCATCCTCGGCCGGCGCCTGCGGGACGGCATCGCCGTCCGGAACCTGCGAGGCGGCGGCGTCCTCCGCCGGGCCCTGCGCGGCGGCATCCTCGGCCGGGGCCTGCGCGACGGCATCGTCGCCCCGGGCCTGCGCGGCATCGGCCTCGCCCGGGGGCTGCGAGGCGTCGGCGTCCTCCGCCGGGGCCTGCGCGACGGCATCGTCGCCCCGGGCCTGCGCGGCATCGGCCTCGCCCGGGGGCTGCGAGGCGTCGGCGTCCTCCGCCGGGGCCTGCGT
>NZ_JBVJNN010000005.1:160790-168663 GCF_055583685.1 Streptomyces sp. NPDC104581 | reverse complement strand
GCCTGCGCGGCATCGGCCTCGCCCGGGGGCTGCGAGGCGTCGGCGTCCTCCGCCGGGGCCTGCGCGACGGCATCGTCACCCCCGGCCTGCGCGGCATCGGCCTCGCCCGGGGGCTGCGAGGCGTCGGCGTCCTCCGCCGGGGCCTGCGCGACGGCATCGTCACCCCCGGCCTGCGCGGCTGCGTCGTCGAACTTCCCGACATCGGGTACGCCCGGATCGTCGGCGGGGGCGCCGGAGTCCGCCTCGTCACCGGCCGAGTCGGCCGGGCCTTGCGCGGCGGCGCCCCCGGCCTGCGCGGCGGCATCGGCGTCACCCCGGGCCTGCGCGGCAGCGTCACCCCGGCCCCGTGGGACGGCGGCGTCGCCGGTCGAGTCGCCCGAGTCCGCCGTACCGGCGGAACCCTCGGTGCCGTCCGGCTCGGCCCCGCGATCGGTGTCGGCATCGGCGGCACCCTGCGCCCGGCCGGCGTCGGCGCCGGCACCCGCCTCCCCGCCGGAGGCACCCAGCGCGGCGGTGAAGCGGTCCAGCAGTCTGCGGGCCGTCGGCTCGGACGTGGCGGAGGGGATCTCCGACAGGCGGCCCTCGGAGGCCGACGTCGCCGTGAAGGCCACCGTCGTGCCCCCGTCCGCCTCCCGCAGCCGGATGCGGACGTTCACCTCGGCGGAGCCCGAACCGCGGACCTCCACGCCCTCGCCCTTCGCCGTGAAGGCCCCCGCCCGCTCCGTCAGCGTCAGCGCGCCGCGGTACGTGATCGTGTGGCCGCCGACGCGGACCTTCAGGCGGCCCGAGAGCGGGCCCGCCGACTCGTCCGCGTCCCGCTGGAGTCCGGGGACGCAGCGCGCGACGCGGGCGTGGTCCCGCAGCGCCTCGCGGAGGGTCTCAGCCGGAACCGGAATGAACACCTCATGCTCCATGGGATCCGAGCCTACTCAGCCCCGCCGTCTCAGGCGCCTCTCCGCACACATCGGCCACCCCCGGCCGCGGGCCCACCGCCATCAGCCCGCGTATCTCGGATGCACCAGCGTCGACGGCGGCAGATCGCGCAATCTGGTGCGTTCCGCCCGCAGGACGCCCGCTGCCAGCACCGGCGGGGCCAGCGAGCGCAGCCGGGGCGCGTCCGGGGCGAGTCCCACCCCCGGTGGCCGGCCGGCGGTCGCGAGGACGAAGCCCCAGTCCGTCCGCGCATCCGCGCCCGCCCCCTCTCCCCCGCCCGTGTGCTCCCCGTCGTTGGACCGGTCGGGCCCCGCCCCGAACCCGGCCGCCCGCCCCGTCGCGGTGTACGGGCTCGTGCCGAACCCGGCCGACCGCAGCGTGGCCTCCACCGTCCAGTACGTACGCGGCCGGACGGCCGGCGGCCCCGCGTGCACGGCCAGCCGCCCGCCCTCCGCGAGCACCCGCGAGGCCAGCCCGTAGAACTCCTCCGAGTAGAGCTTGGTGCTCGGGGTGATGCCGGGATCGGGCAGGTCCGAGAGGACCACGTCGTACGCTCCCGCGCCCGCCGCCACCCGCCCCCGCAGCCAGGTGAACGCGTCCGCGTACGCCACCCGGAACCGCGGGTCGTCGTACACGTGCTCGTTCAGCGCGGCCAGCGCCGGGTCCGTACGGGCCAGGCGCGCGACGCCCGGGTCCAGCTCGACGACCGTGACCGAGCGGACGTCCGGATAGCGCAGGACCTCGCGCGCCGCGAGCCCGTCCCCGCCGCCGAGGATCAGCACCCGGGCGTGCGGACCGCGCATCGCGGGATGGACCAGCGCCTCGTGGTACCGGTACTCGTCGCGCTCGCTGACCCGCAGCCGCCCGTCGAGGTAGAGGTCCAGCGGCTTCTCGGTCCCGCCCGTGAGGACGACCTCCTGGACGTCGGTCTGGACGGCGACCCGCACCCCGTCCCCGTACACCGCGCGCCGCGCGGCCCGCTCGAAGTCGTCCACCAGGACGGCGGCGGTGGCCAGGACCGTCAGCACCACGATGTTCACCAGCAGCAGCAACCCCCGCTCACGGCCCGTCAGATCGCGCCCGAAGACCCAGAGCACGAGCGCCCCGCCCGCCACCGCGTTGACCCCGCCGGTCAGGAGCGCGCCCGTGAGCTGCCCGAACCACGGCAGCAGCAGGAACGGGAAGGCCAGCCCGCCGACCAGCGCGCCCACGTAGTCCGCCGCGAAGAGGTCGGCGACGTTCCCGCCCGCGTCCTGCCGGGAGACGCGCTGGATGAGCGTCATCAACAGGGGGATCTCCGCGCCGATGAGGATCCCGATGGAGAGCGAGAACCCGATCAGCGCGTACCGCGACTCGCCCATCCAGGCGAACGTCGCGTACAGCACGAGCGCCGAGAGCCCCCCGAGCAGCGCGAGCGCCGCCTCGATCAGCCCGAAACCGACCGCCGCCCGGCAGCGCAGCCGCTTCGCGAGCAGCGAGCCGAGGCCCATCGCGAAGACCATCAGGGACAGGACGACCGATGCCTGTGTGACGGAGTCCCCGATCAGATACGACGCGAGGGCGACCAGCTCCAGCTCGTACACCAGCCCGCACGCGGCGCATACGAAGACCACGGCGAGGATCAGGAAACGCCCCGCGCTCGGTCGGACGGGCAGCCGCGCCGCGCTGTCCGGCGGCGCGACCACAGACTGGTCGATCATTCCAGTAACGCTACGTCACTACTTGCGTGCGGCCTGTCACCCACAAGGGTGGTAACGGTGTTCGTACCCATTACACGCCTCCGCCCCGGCGCCCGCCGCGCATCCGCTACAGCGGGACCGGCACCCGCACGCCCACCCGCGTCCGGGTCACCACCAGCGTCCCTTCCTGCGGATACGCGTGCCAGGTACGCCAGGACACCTGGCCCTGGTGCCGCCGCACGAGCATCGCGGTGAACGCGTGCGGGTCGCCCGGGAACGTACCCGCGAGCCCGTTCGGATGGTCGGCGACCAGTGCGAGCAGCTCCTGCGCGCGCCCCGCGAACGAACCCTGCGACAACGTCTCGACGCGCGCCGCGAATTCGTACTCCCACTCCCCCACGCGCTCCGCGACACCGAGTGGCAGCGGCGTGCTGCTGCCGGGGATGCAGGCCACCGTCTCGGAGCAACTGCCCTGCTCCTGTTCGAGAAGTACCTGATGGGAGGCGCCCAGGAGCCTCATCTGCACGCGGGCGCCGCCGAGTTCGAGATCGAGGACGGCGAGTGCGGGCAGCGGCTCGCGCCCCAGCGCCCAGGCGAGGTCGGCCGAACGGGTGTCGGTATAGGCGGTGTTGAGGGTTCTGAGCATGGGTCGGCTCCGCAAACACGAGAACTGCGAACTGAGAACTGACGGAAGTAGGAGATCGTCTGCTCGGCTCCGCGCGAAGGTCCGAGGTCCGAGGCCCAAGGTCCGGGGCTGGAAAATCTCAACAGCGAGCGAATCACGAAGTAAGGGACGCTGACAGCGTTTTTACCCAACTTGACGTGGTTTCCATCCCCTCGGGGGCACCACAGTTCAACTGTTCAACAAAATACGGTCTCTTCGGGCTTCCGGCGCCCCAACATGACGGTGCCCGGCGGAAGTTCCCTCCGCCGGGCACCGTCGATGACCACGGACCAGCTGCCCCGTGTCAGCTGCCTCCGCCGCCGCACCCGCCGCCGCCTCCGCCGCCCCCGCAGGAGGACGAACCCCCGCCGCAGGAGGACGAACCTCCGCCGCAGGACGAGGAGCCGCCGCCGTCTCCCGATGACCACCAGCTCACGTTCTCACCACCACCACCGCCGCCCCCGCCGGAGCGGGAACGGGAACGGCCGGCCGAGAGGCGGACCCCGCGGTTGTTCCGTGCGCCCAGGCGCTTCGCGAATCCGCGCATCATGATCAAGAACCCGACAACCAACAGTGCGAACAGCCCGAGGGCCAGCACCACCACGCTCATCGTCTTCACCGTCTTCCTGTTCCCCCGAAGCGAGGCCCCCGCGTCGTAGCGGGACCGGCTTCGCCAGTGATCGGCTTTTCGTGCCGTCTTCTCTTGTGACTGGGGGGATGCCCCCACCCCTGCGAACCCAAAGCAGACTTGAGCAACTCCAGAGCTTCGGCGCAGGATGGCCGCCATGACCGCCACGAATCCCCCGCCGCCCGCCACGGGCGGCGCCCCGGCGCCCGGCCGGCCCCTGCTCAACCGACGCCTCGCGGAGTTCGGGACGACGATCTTCGCCGAGATGTCGGCGCTGGCCGTCCGGACCGGCGCGATCAACCTGGGCCAGGGCTTCCCCGACACCGACGGCCCCGAGTCGGTCAGGGAGGCGGCGGTACGGGCCCTGCGCGACGGCCGCGGCAACCAGTACCCGCCCGGCCCCGGCGTCCCCGAGCTGCGCACCGCGATCGCCGGCCACCAGCTGAAGCGGTACGGCCTGGCGTACGACCCCGACACCGAGGTCCTGGTCACGGCCGGCGCCACCGAGGCGATCGCCGCGTCGCTGCTCGCCCTCGTGGAGCCCGGCGACGAGGTGATCGCCCTGGAGCCGTACTACGACTCGTACGCCGCCTCCATCGCCCTGGCGGGCGGCACGCGCGTCCCCGTCACACTGCGCCCCCGCGACGGCGCGTACCACCTGGACCTGGACGAACTGCGCGACGCCGTCACCCCGCGCACCCGGCTGATCCTCCTCAACACCCCGCACAACCCCACCGGCACGGTCCTCACCCGCGAGGAGCTGGCGGCCGTGGCCGCGCTCGCCGTCGAGCGCGATCTGCTGGTCGTCACCGACGAGGTGTACGAACACCTGGTCTTCGACGGCGAACACCTCCCCCTCGCGACCTTCCCGGGCATGCGGGAGCGCACGGTCACCATCTCCTCCAGCGGCAAGACGTTCTCGTTCACGGGCTGGAAGGTCGGCTGGGTGACGGCCGCGCCGGAGCTGGTGGCCACGGTCAGGGCCGCCAAGCAGTTCCTGACGTACGTGTCGGCGGGCCCCTTCCAGTACGCCGTCGCCGAGGCCCTGCGGCTGCCGGACAGTTACTTCGACGAGCTGCGCGACGACATGCGGGCCAAGCGCGACCTGCTGTCGGCGGGGCTCGTCGCGGCCGGATTCGAGGTCTACCGGCCGGCGGGCACGTACTTCGTCACCACCGACATCCGCCCGCTCGGCGAGAGCGACGGCTTCGCCTTCTGCCGCGCGCTGCCCGAGCGCTGCGGTGTGGTGGCCGTGCCGAACGCGGTGTTCTACGACCACCGGGAGCAGGGCGCGCCCTTCGTACGCTTCGCGTTCTGCAAGCGCGCGGAGGTCCTGGCCGACGCGGCGGCGCGGCTGAAGACACTGGCGGGGTGAGGGTGAGCCGGACCGCACCGGCACGGACCACGAACCACGGCCACCCGCGCCGGACGGTACGGCTGACGTCCCGTCGAGGCGAGCGCGGCACACGGCCTCCCGATACGGAGCCGCTGACTCCCCGTCGAAGCCGGCACTGAACAGACACAGACCCTCCCGCGCCCGACAGCCCACCCGGCGCGCGATGAGTGGCGGATTCGCCCTCGTCCCGCCCGTGCGCGGGCGGGCGGGCGGGAACACCGGTCGGGCGGCCACGCGCCGTACGCCTCGGCCTTTCCCGCAACCGGCGTCGGCACGCCCACGGCCACCCCTGTCACGCCGACACGCCGTCCGCCCCCGCGCACCCCCCGTACGGCGCGCCCCGCTACCCGGTCGGCGGCCCAGGGGTCGCGGGAAGCACGGGGTGCGCGGAAGGTCGGCTCGACCGATCACGCGCGCACGGAGGTGCCCCCTGTCCGCCGATACGCTCGACGCCGCCGACGCCGTCCCGCCGGCCGCCCGGAAGGCCCCCGCGGGGCCCGCCGGGCCGGCCACCCCACCGGCCGTCGTCTTCACCGCCCTCGGCCCCCGCCGGCGCACCGCCCGCCTCGCCTCCGCCCTCCGCCGCGCCGCCCCCGCGCTCGGGCTGTTCGCCGCCGCCCGGCTCACCGGTCTGCTCGTCCTGTGGCTGTGGGCCGAGCACACCGGCCGCTCACCGTCCCAACTCCTCACCCGCACCTGGGACTCCGTCTGGTACACGAGGATCGCCGCCGACGGCTACGGCCACACGCTCCACTTCACCGACGGCGCCGTCCACAGCGACCTGGCGTTCTTCCCGCTCTACCCCGGTCTCGTACGCGCCGTCACGACCGTCCTCCCGCTCGACGGCGGCACCGCCGCGCTGCTGCTCTCCTGGGCCGCCGCGGCAGCCGCCGCCCTCGGCATCCACCTCGTCGGCGAACGCCTCCACGGCCGGACCACCGCCGCCGTGCTGGTGCTGCTGTGGGGCCTGCTCCCCCACTCGGTCGTGCTCACCCTCGCGTACACGGAACCGCTCCTCACCGCCTTCGCCGCCTTCTCCCTGTACGCGGTGCTCACCGGCCGCTGGCTGTGGGCGGGTTCGCTGGCCGCGCTCGCGGGTCTGTCCCGGCCGAACGGGATCGCGATCGCCGCCGCGGTCTGCGCCGCCGCGGCGTACGAACTGTGGAAGCGCCGCGGCCGCGCCCCCTGGCGGCTCTGGGCCGCGGCCGTCGTCGCGCCACTCGGCTGGGGCGGTTACGTGCTCTGGGTGGGCCTGCGCACCGGCGATCCGCTCACCGGCTACTTCACCGTGCAGGGCGGCTGGCGCTCCCGCTTCGACCTCGGTGTCGACAACGTGCTCAACGTCCGCGACGTCGCGCTGCGGCCCGCCGAACTCGCCTCCCCCATGACCGCGTTGATCGTCACCGCGGCCGTACTGCTCTTCGCGCTGCTCCTCGTGGACCGGGACAGCCGCCCGCCCCTGCCCCTGCTCGTGTACGCGGGGGTCCTGCTCCTGATCGCGGTCGGCGGCGGCGGTTTCTTCGAGTCCAAGCCGCGCTTCCTGCTGCCCGCGTTCCCGCTGCTGCTGCCGCTCGCGTGCGCGCTCACGAAAGCCCGGCCGAGGGCGTCGGTCGTGGTGATCGCCGCCCTCGCCGGGCTGTCGTGGTGCTACGGGACGTATCTGCTGACACTGGCCCCGATGCCGCTGTAAGGAGGGCGCGCCCGGCGCGCAGCCGCGGGGGGCGCCGCGAGGCGTCGTCCGGACGGCTCGTCAGGCGTCGTCGGCCGGCTGCTCCCCGGCGGGCTTCTCCTCGGCCGGGGTCAGCCCGAAGGTCTCGACGATCCACTTGTCGAACTCGATCGACGCCCGCACCCAGCTGACCGTCGACGACACGAAGTGCTCCAGGCTGACCCCGGTGCCGATCAGCATCTGGGCCTCGCCGATGAGCCGGACGGTCGTGGGGCCGCCGTTCTCCTCCTCGTGCACGTGGCTGTAGACCTTGGGCCACAGCGTGCGCCGGTTCCAGTCGTCGATCGCGTCGAGGATCTTGGGCTTGTCCTCGATGGCGTGCGGCCGGTCGTAGAACGTCCGTACGGAGAAGACCTGCTGGTCGCCCTCACCGCGGAACATGAAGTACGTACGGAATTCCTCCCACGGCGCCGCGAGGTCGCCCTCGTCGTCGACGACGTACTTCAGCTCCATCTGGTCGAGAAGCTGCTTGACCAGATCCTGGTCGGGGACGACAGGGCCCGCCGTTCCCGCGGCCTGCGGCTGGGGCTGGGCCCCGAAATTCGGAATCGAGGACGGGTCGATGGTCATCGCTGGATTCTCCTGAGGATGGCATGCCGTTGTCTGACGACGACCCTAGCCGCGATCCCCGGGCGGAAACCCTGCACCCCGTCGGCAATCGCGGGAAGGTCCGCGCGACGGCCCCGCGCCACCGCCCGCGCCCGGGCCCGCCACCACGCGGGTGACGGACCTGGGGGGGGGGGGGGGGCGGGGGGGGGGGCGGGGGGGAGGGGGGGGGGGTTGGGGGGGGCTGCGGTGGTGTTTCCCCAGAGGGGGGAGGGGGGGCGGGGGGCAACACGACGAC